>NZ_JBSFMS010000010.1:0-96145 GCF_053599675.1 Streptomyces sp. NPDC000880
CTGCAGATCCACGGCAGCGCCCAGCTGGCCCAGTCCCTGCTGGCCGCCGGGCTGATCGACACATTGCGGCTCGTGATCGCCCCGGTCGTGGTGGGACAGAGTCGACGCCTGTTTCCCGGACGGCGGAGCATCGGCCGGCCTGCGGCTCGTCAGCCATCGTGACGTGGTTGGTGCCGGCGGGCAGGGCCCGTACACCCACGATCGCCAGGCCGGCCATGATCGCGCCGGACCAGAATATCCAGTGGTACGAGGTGTGGTCGATCAGCAGACCGCCCAGCAGAAGGCCCCCTCCGGCGCCGATACCGGCGATCGCCGAGATCAGCCCGAGCGCACCCGGCCTGCGGTTACGTCACGTCTTACCGACCGGGGGACCGACCCCGCGGACGACGAATCCCGTCTGGGCACTCCCAGTAGGGCACCTTGAGAACAGGGCCTCTCGTGAGTCGTTCGGATTTGCCTCCACGATCAGACGAGAGGCCCTGCCTCACGCCCCTACCTGGGAAAGATCACCCGCGTGACCTCGGTCAGGCCATGTACGCGAACCGTTCGTCGATCAGGGCTCGCGGACGTCGCACCTCGGCTGCGATGTCGACGTCCTCGGCGAAACCTCCCCAGCGTTTACGGAGTTCGAGAATCGCTTCCAGTTGGGCCGACGTGATCACTGCGTCCGGTACCAAGCCGGTCCGGGCGTCCGCGGCTGCGTCGACCATGCGCTGAGCAATGTCAGGATTGATCTGCCATTCGCTCACGACCAGTTCGGTGCAGTCTGCGTGATGCGTTGGGTCGAGGCAGTAGTTCATCGCTTGCCGATATGCCGAGACAAACCGAGAGACCGTGTCAGGTGCTTCATCCAGATACTGGCCTCGGCCGGCGAGAACCATGGAGAGGTAGTCGGGGACGACATCCACGGTCGGGATGAGGAGGGATGCCCCCTCAGCCTGCGCCCGGACGTCGAAGCCGGCGTTGAGGAGCGTGGCCTCGAAGCTCCCGGAGAGGAGTGCCTCGAATCTGCCCGGGGTCCCTCCCGCTTCCACCACGCGGTAGTCGATGTCGAGCGACAGGCCCCGGCTCTGCAGGAGTTCGTACAAAAGAAACGCGAACCCCGAGTCCCACGCATCGACCGCGACGGTCCCATTTCCGACCTGGCCCGGCTCGTCCACCCCGGGCCGGCCCATCAGGGAGATGCCGCCCGCCTGGTCGACCGCGGCAATGATTCGTGCGTCGACAGGTCCGTCGCCGACTCTGTTCAGGCGGAAGTTCGCGATGTTGTCCGGCGAGGTCAGCGCCACATCCAAATCCCCGTCGCGCAGGGCCCGGAACAACCCTGCCGAAGAGGGAATGCGTTGCTGCTCAACCGTCACACCGCTGTCTTCGTAGTAGCCCTTCCGGACGGCAACGAGATGGGGCAGGGAGGGGCTGAACAGTCCGAGACGCAATGGCGTCCGGTCAGCCATCACCGACCACCCATGACCGTGGTCGGGTTGATGCCGGCGGCTGAGAGAACCGCATGTGCGGCGTTGCGGCCGGGCCACCCTGAAACCGAGCCGCCGGGATGCGCGGTGGAACCGGTCAGGAACAGCCCGTCCAACGAGGACGCGTGGGTCGGCCAGCCGAGGATGTACTCGCCGCTGGGCAGAAGGAACTCTCCGCCGTGGCACGAGCCCCCAATGTTCTGCGGATTGCGACGCGCGAGACCGGTGGGCGTCTCGGGAACCACGGCCAGCACATCGGCTTCGTCGAGACCCTCCACGTAACGCCCGGCGAGAGTCATGAGCCGTTCCGCGTAGCGGGGTCCGAAGCTCTCCCATGACTCACCGCTGGCGAGGCTGTGCGGTGCACACGTAAGGATCTTGAAGGTGCCCCCGCCCTCCGGTGCGCGGTCGGGGTCGACCGCGGTGGAGGAGACCAACAGCATCCAGGGATCGTCCATCTCGGGTTCACCAGTGGAGAGACCGGCGACTTGACGGCGGGTGCCCTCCGGGCTGCCGAGCCCACCAGAGGTGGAGAGGATCGACTCGCCGCCGACTCGGTACCGGACGTCCTGCCGCAGCGCCGCGTGGACTGCGAACAGCGAAACTCCGGGGCGCCACGAAGCCGCTGCCGCCGTCAGGTCTTCGGGCGTCTCGTCGCCGAGCATGCCGGGCAGGGTGGTCAGGTGCGCGGAGGACACGACTCCGATCCGAGCCTGGATGCGTCGGCCGTCGTGGGTCTCGACACCAAGGGCGCGCCCCTGGCCGACGAGGATGCGCGAGACGGCCGAGTCGACGAGGACCTGACCGCCGTGATCGGCTATGAGTGCGGCCAGAGCTGCCGGCAGAGCTCCGGATCCTCCGATCGGGGTCGCCCAACCGAACTCGAGCCGCCCGTTGGTGACGCTGACGGGGAGGGCACCGGTCCCACCGCGTGTCGGTGGCTGGAAGGTGGCGAAGCCCATCCACAGCATCATGCGGCGCGTGACTTCGTGCTCGAACGCGTTGTGGATCACGTCCCAGGCGCTCTGGCTGCGGAGCGCTTCGTAGGCGACCGCGCCCGCATCAGTGCCGAGAGGCAGGCCCGCGTTCCACCGCCGGTGAACGGCCTTCAGGACCGAGTTCCACTCCCCCACCATCTCGGTGAAACGCGAGGCGTCCTTGCGCGAGAACCTGGCGATCTCCTCCGCCGTCTCCTCGACCGACCGGTGCAGGACGATGGCGTCCCCGTCTTCGAGAGGGAGCACCGCGGCAGGCTCGGTATAGGCGTAGCGCAGGCCGTACTTCGAGATCAGGCCGAGTTCATCGTCACGCAGGACGGGGTTGGACTGGATCAACGCATGGGCGGACGAGCACGAATCGTGCTGCCACCCTTCGAAGGTCAATTCCTCAGTGACCGTGTTCCCGCCAATGATCGGTTTGGCCTCGAGTACGGCGACCTCGAGGCCGGCCTTCGCCAGGTAGCCGGCAGTGATGAGGGCGTTGTGGCCCGCGCCCACCACGATGACATCCACGCTCAGGTCGGATTCAGACATGTGCTCATCTCCAGGGGTTCATGCATGAGAGGCCGACGGTCTCGCCGGGCCGGACTTCAGGTCGCCGGTCGCCACTCACCGGCGCGGCGGCCAGGTGGGGACGACACCACGGCCGGATACGAATCGGACGTTCTTGGCCCGTACGAACTCGTGCAGGGTCTCGGGGGCGTACTCCCGTCCGAAGCCGCTGCCCTTCACACCGCCGAAGGGTGAGCCGATGAAGGCGCGGCGGGTGTAGTTGTTGACGAACACCATGCCGACCTCGAGCCGCCGGGCAAGCTTGGCGGCGCGGACCTCGTCACGCGTGCAGATCGCGGCTGTCAGCCCATAGTCGGTCGCGTTCGCGATCCGCACGGCCTCGTCGTCGGTGTCGAACCGCATCACACTCGCCACGGGCCCGAAGATCTCTTCCCGCGCCACGGTCATGTCCTCGGTGACACCGCCCAGCACCGCCGGGGCCACGAAGAATCCTTCGGCCAGCCGCTCATCGTTGGGAAGCAAGGCCTGGTACAACAGCTCGGCGCCCTCGGACAGGGCCACTTCGAGGTAGCCGTTCACACGGTCACGCTGGCGCGCGTCGACGAGCGGCCCGATGTCGGTCTCGGCGACCAGGGGGTCGCCGACGACGAGTGCCTCCGTACGTCGGACGAACTCCGCGGTGAACTCGTCGTAGAGGGACGAGTGCACCAGCAGGCGGGATGTCGAGGTGCACGCCTCGCCCTGGTTGTAGAACATGCCCTCGATGGCGACGTCCAGGGCGTTGTCGAGGTCGGCGTCGTCGAGCACGATGAGCGCGTTCTTCCCGCCCAGCTCCACCGTCGTGTAAGTGAGGTTCTCCGCTGCGCTCCGGAGTACCTTGCGGCCGGTCGCCGTGGCGCCGGTGAAGGTGATGCGTTCAACCCGCGGGTGCGAGGCCAGGGCGGCCCCGGCCTCGATGCCGCCCACCGCATTGATCACACCGGGGGGCAGAACCTGATTCGCCAGCTCTACGAGGCGCAGCACCGTCAGGGGCGCCTGCTCGCCGGGCTTGATCACGACCGTGTTGCCCACCGCCAATGCGGGGGCGGCCTTCTTGGCGAAGTGGATCGGCGGCCAGTTGAAGGGAAGGATCGCGGCCACAACGCCGTAGGGCTCGTAGTCGACCCGGGACTCGATCGCGCCCTGGTCGAGGATCTCGCCGTGGACGGTGTCGGCGATTCCGGCGTAGTAGTCGAAGCCGGTGTGACAGGACATGATGTCCACGCGCCGAGCGTCCCGCATCGGCTTGCCGACCTCACGGGCGACCAACTCGGCGAGCTCGTCGGCGTGGTCACGGATGACCGCGGCGACCTGCCTCATCAGATCGCCGCGCTCCTTCGGAGACAGGTCGCGCCAGGTTTCCTCATAGGCGCGACGCGCGTCCTTCACCGCACGGTCCACGATGGCCGCGTCGGCGGTCACGAGATCGGCCAGACGAGTCCCGGTCGATGCCTCCAGTACCGGGATGGTGGCCGCGCCGTCGGCGTCGACGAAGGCGCCACCGATGAAGGGGCCCCAAACTGGCCGGTCACGCAGCAGCTGGTCCGTCACGTCGGGTACCGCCATGGTTCGGGAGGCAGGCAAGCTCATGGGAGGACTCCTGATCGGTCTGTTGACGGGTCTGTGTCGATCGGACGGGACTTTCGCAGCCAAGTCCGGGTCGAACTCAGCCGGTTGTCCATCACCATGTCTGCCTGCGGTTATGCTGTCCAACGAAGAGTTTTCATGACTGTCATGAATCTGGAGAATGAAGTGGAGCTGCGTCACCTCAAGCACTTCGTCGCGGTCGCCGAGGAAGGCAGCTTCACGCGTGCCGCGGAGCGGATTCACCTCGTGCAGTCGGCTCTGTCCGTCTCGATCCGGTCGCTCGAACGCGAGCTCGGCAGTCGACTGTTCGAGCGCACCACCCACCATGTCGAACTCACCGACGCCGGCCAGGCTCTGCTCGTCGAGGCACGTCGCACACTACGTGCGGCCGATGCCGCCCGCGATGCCGTCGCCGCCGTACACGGCGGGGTCCGCGGCACCGTGCGCGTGGGCATCATGCACTCATCGGCGCTCATCGATCTCGGCAACCTGCTCGCGCGCTACCACCAAGAGCGGCCCCTGGTACAGATCGTGCCGAGCGCCGTGCAGGGCGGGTCCACCGAACTTGCCCGCCAGGTCATCGACGGCAATCTCGATCTTGCCTTCACCTCGCTTCCGGGTGGGTACCCGCCCGGCCTGACCGCGCACCTACTGGTGTCCGAGCCAATGTCGCTGGCCTGCCCCCCCGATCACCCGTTCGCCGGCCATCGCGTCGTCCCACTCGCGGAGCTCGACGGCGCACAGTTCGTCGACTTTCCGCCCGGTTGGGGAACGCGACGCAGCATCGACCAGCTCTTCCTGGAATCGGGCTTGCAGCGCGAGATCGCGGTCGAAGTGGCTGATATCGGCACCGTCGTCGAACTGGTGAGAGCAGGTTTCGGGTTCGCGTTCCTGAGCCCGTCCCTCGTTCCCGACACCCGCCGTGTCACCCTGCGCCCAGCGCAGCCGAGACCGGTGCTCTCCGTATCGCTCATCACGCCGAACGACCGTCCGCTGTCAGCAGCGGCCCGAGCGCTGATCGACTTGGTGCTGGCCACCTATCGCACCATCGACCCCCGCCAGGACCAGCCGGCAGAGGATTGACCCTGCGTGTGCGTGATATCCGCCGGCCCGCGCGACTGGTCCGACGGCTGCGGATCGGGTGCGGATTCCGCGGGAAGTCCATGACGACCTTTATCAAGCGTTCCTCCGCCCGGCATGCCCCCTCGAACTGCCGAAGCCGACCGATCAACCTCTCGTACCAAGCCACCGGCGGAACGAATCGGAGCCCGACGAAGGTCGCAAACGGCCCTTCTTCGAGGAACATCACAGAAACCGGCAACGGCCCGGAACGCCCGTTCATGACTTGGGCTGATACGGTTTCGCGATCCGCCGAGGGCCGCCCCGGCCGTGGCCTATAGAGTGAAGGCGCCGGCCTGGCCAACTACCGGTACGGTCGGCGGTTCTGGAGTACTGCCGTCGGCCCAAGTGCCGAAGTCCGTCCGGCGTACTGGGACCCGCGAATGTGCAAGTTGTCGGCCGTCCTGGCGACCCGCCGAACACGACAGGCCACGCACATGGGCGCGCATCAGCCTCTCAGTGATACGGCGACCTACGGGCTGGTAGTGCCAAGCCCAAGCGGCTCAATCAAACGAGGGGACCCAGCCGGGGCGGATTCCGGCGCGATTCAGCAAGTCGGCGCTGCGACGACTTCCTTCTGCGGCAAGTGATGTGGAGTCCAAACCCACAACGACACCGTCGGCCTTCAAACGCCGTCCTGCGACGAACACATTGTCGACCGCTCGACGACTTGCCTGCTGGACCACTGCAGACACCGGGTCAAGAACGGGGACCATGGAGATGTCATCGGTGCGGATGGTGATGATGTCGGCCTGCTTTCCCTCGGCCAGACTGCCGATCTTGTCCTCCTGCCCCAGAGCTCGAGCGCCCTCGACCGTCGCCATCTCCAGAACCTGACGCGCCGTGAGAGTCGAACTCCAGGGATTCTCCTGCTTGTCCAACGCCGTGGCATTGCTCTGTCCACGAGTGATTGACATCGCACATCGCATAGCCGTGAACTGATCGCCCCCGGCTGCCATACACGTGTCGATTCCGACGTTGGTTCCCACACCCGCTGCCAGGAGCCGTCCGATCGGCGGCCAACCGTGACCCATTCCCGCTTCGTCCTCGGGGGTGACGCTGGCTGTTACTCCCGCATCAGCCATCATCTTCATTTCCTCGTCCGTGAGCTGATTACAGTGCCCGAACGTCATGTCGGAGCCGAGGAGACCGGCTTCGTGCAAACGTTGAACAGCCGGCCTCCCGGGAAAGATCCCCTGGCCGATGTGAACGTTGATTCGAATGCCGAGGCTGCGCGCGAGGGACCATTCCTGCTGAACGATCTCCATTGTGGACATGTCCGGTCCCCTCCCCGCCAGACCGAGCGTGACCAGTGCGTCGTCGGAGGACAGGACCCCCTCCCGAAGCCTCCTCACCTCGGCTTCCGGCATGGGAGACGTACTCAGGAAAGGCTCCGCCAAACACTCGACGTACTGGTTCGCGGAGCCTCCGTAGCCGAAGGTGGCTCGAATGCCCGTTCCCTGCAGTGCCTCCACCATCGCATCGGTGTGTTCGGGACTGAGCTGGCTGTGCGACCAGTCGAATACTGACGTGACTCCCGAGTCGAGAGCGTCCAGTGCCCCCAGCTTCTCGCCGAGATGGACATCTTCGGGGGTGAAGTGATGGCCGATGGTGCCGAACATGGCGACGCAGTACTGGACCAGCGACCAGTCGGTGGCAAGCCCCCGCAGAAGAGCCTGATACAGGTGCCGGTGGCTGTCGATGAAACCCGGCAGGACGATGTGTCCGGACACGTCGACGATCTCGGCGTCATCGGCCTCCAATGTGGGGGCGATACTCCGAATCGTTCCCCCATCGATCAGGATGTCTCCGATGAGGTCGCCGGTGCCCGTGTCCATGGACACGATGGTCCCGCCTTTGAGAATGGTCTTCCGAGCTGAGGTCATTCCGTGCTCCCTTGATCGCGCCAGAGGCGGCCGAGCCAGAAGTGGATTAGCCACTAAGCTAGACCCGCGGTCAGACGAGAACAATGGGTGTGCACTAACTTGTTCGCCGACTCTGGAATCCCAGGCAGCGACGCCTGTTTGCCTCGCTAATGACTTTCGGCGAGATGCTCGGCCATGGCCTCATGGTGACGCAGCACAGCTTGCACGCCCATGGCGATGTCGCCGGAGCGCACTGCATCGAGGATCGGCTCATGGAGCGCATTGAGCGCCTCCGCCTCGGATTTCTCCAGCCAGGCGGGCACAGTCCCCCTTTCTACCCACGCCTGGTACTCGTAGTTGATGACTGTTGTGTGAACGCTCTCGAAGATGGATGACAGGTAGGGGTTCTGCGAAGCACGAACAAGGGTGGTGTGGAAAAGCGTGTCCGCGCTCATCCAGGCGGCGACGTTCCCCGCGTTGCTGCGAAGTTGCTGCAGTGCCGCCTCGCCGGCCGCTATTTCCTCAGGGGTCGCCCGCTCGGTCGCTCGCTCAATCCCAGTGGTTTCCAACCACAGGCGCAACTCAGTGAGGTGCAGTACGGACTCCTGGTTGAGGTCCAGCATGAGACCGACGGTCGTCGCCAATTCGGCTTCAGGGCGACGGGTGACATAAGCGCCGGAGCCACGCCGGGATTCGACCAGGCCGCGTACCACCAGAATCCTGATGGCTTGGCTCACGGTCGGCCGACTCGCACAGAGAATCCTGACCAGGTCACGCTCCGAAGGGATGCGAGCACCTTCCTGCAGCTCTTTGGCGGTGATGAGTTGCTGTATCTGCGTCGCGAGGTCTTCTGCCGCGCGTGGCCCAGTCTTGCTCCGCTGCAACGACTCCCGTTCGACTCTGCTCCACAAACGTTCGTCGGTCACGGGCTTTGAACGGGTCACGCTTCCTCCTGCATCGTTGGCCACCTCAGGATAGCGAGGCAGCGAGATGCGAGCCCAGTCGTCCTGGGCCCGAGCCGGGACAACCCCGACGCGGTATTCAGCGTGGTCTCGGTCAGTCCATGCAGGCCAGCGTTCGCCGACGTCCTGGGAGAAACAAACCTCCCAGGACGTCGGCCGAGTCGTCCGTGCGCTTACGCCGAAACAGGCGAGAGACCGGGCCAGTGGCGCAGTAGTAAGGCCGTCACGTCGGGTGCCGGCATGGATCGGGGCGCGGGAAAGCTCATAGGAGGACTCCTGATCGGTCTGTCGAGGGGTCCGTGTGGGACGGATAGGGACTTTCGCGACTCAGGTCCAGATCGAACGTGCCCGAGTTGTGCATCACAAAGCCACCGCAGACGGTCAGGTCGGACGTGATCTCCGCGATCTCGGACTCGTCGATGGTGAACACATCGTCCGACAGGACCGCTAGGTCCGCTGATGCTCCTGGACGGAGGTGGCCACGATGCTGTTCCTCGAACGAGAACCAGGCGCTGCCCTGTGAGTACGCATTCAGGGCTTCGGCTCGGCTCAGGAGATGCTCATTCGCACGACGCGGGCCCCCGTCCCACGGAATTCCCGTGATGAACCACGAAAGCGCGTGCCATGGGTTGTAGGAGGCGCCCCGTGTGCTGTCGGTGCCGGCTCCGATGGGGACACCCGCCCGCATGAGGGCCCCGAGTGGCGGCCCGTTCACGACCGCTTCTTCACCCCACCGGTCGGCGCACACGGCTGCCTTGTGGAGCAGGCGCCCTTGAAACGCCACACCGATGCCCAGATCGGCGATTCGGCGAATGTTCGCCTCCGTCAAGCACTCGGCGTGGCAAAGGTTCCAGCGCAGGGGGGCCAGGGGAACCTGCTGATTGACTAGCTCGAGGGCGTCGAGGATCCGCGTGATGGAGGCGTCCAGGATGGCATGGATGGTGTGCGGCCACCCCGAGCGAGCACCTGTCAGGCAGATCTCGACGAACTCCTCGAAGGATTCGTCACTGATCTCAAAGGGCGCCATGCCCTCCCAGTCATGGCATCCCATGACGAGCACCTCGCCCAGGCCGAGCACCGACAGCCATTCGTCACCGAAACCGGGGGCCATGAACTGCCGCCAGGCGTCGAGCTCTTCAGCCTCCGACCCAGGGCTGGTGGCGCAGAGATTGAGCCGCACCCTCAGTGGCAGCCGTCCCTGGGCCCGCGCGAGGCGAATCGCGTGATACCTGTCCGGGCGCATACCCAGGCCACCCGCGTCCACGATGCCGGTGATTCCGAGGGAGGACAGACGTTCCAGGAAAGCGACAGTGGAGTCGACAGTACGCTCGAGAGGGGGCTGAATGATGGCTCGATTGATGTGCTGATAGGCCTCCAGGCCCGAGAGACGCCCATCCGGTGCTCCCGAACCGTCGCGGTGGAGGATGCCTCCCGCCGGGTTGTCGCACCGGCCCTCCCACCCGAGTTCCGACAGGGCCGCGCTGTTGAGGACACCGAAGTCGTCGTAGCTGTAGAGCGGATGAACGAACACCGGATGATTGGGAGCCGCGGCGTCCAGTTCTGCCTTGGTGGGCATCCGTAGCTGTTTGAATTGCGTGGGGTGCCATCCGCCGAGCGCTGCGACCCATTGGCCTGCCGGACGGGCCGCGGCCAGGTCGCTGATGCTCTTCAGCGCCGCGTCGAGATCCCGGTAGAGCGTCCAGTCGAGCTCGTCGATGTAGGTGAGACCCGCGCGGACCGCGTGGATGTGGGAGTCGATAAGACCCGGGATCACTCGCCTGCCACCGAGGTCCAGGTGCGTGGTCGCCGCACTCGCAAACCGTTCGACATGCGTTCGTGTACCAAGGGCACGAACCCGGCCCCCGCTGAGCAGGATGGCCTCCGGGCCGGCCCCGGCAACCGGCGCCGACCCGCCGGGCCAGATCTGGCCGTTGTGGAGCAACAGGTCGGGGACATTCCGCTTGTCAGAGACCTCATAGGGCCCCTGGTTGTGTTGCATCATGCTCGGCGCCTCCCGTCGTCAGTCGAAGTTGTTCTTCCTGCCATCACGGACGTAGTCCACGGTTCCGGCGATGTGATCGCGTTCGTGAATGGTGTGCTGCTTGGCGACATGGCCGAACATCTGGATCCCGAAGCCGCCGTCGAGGTCGTTGACGATGCGTTGCTTCCACGGCCGGCGCACGATCTGTGTCGTGAGGCGACGAGTTGTCCGCGGCTGACTCATGATGTGATCGGCGATCTGGTAGGCCCGCTTGATGAGATCCGCGCGCGGCGTGATCTCGTTGACGAGTCCGTACTCGAGTGCCTGCGCGGCCCCAATGGCCTGTCCGGTCAGCAGGGCGTACGCGGCGCGCTTGGTGCCGAGGAGTTCCTGGAACGCGTTGTGGATGCCATCGGCGGGAACCGAACCGATGTCGAAGTGCAGGTCGAAGATGGTCGCGTCGTCGGCGGCCAACGTGATGTCGCACATGAGGACGATCTCGGAATGGAATCCGTGTCCGTTCAGGAGCCCGATCGTGGGGATCTCAAGGTCGTTGACCAGGGAGCTGACGTTGATCCGCCCGTCCTTGTAGGCGTATTCGTACGCCCAGTGGGGCAAGTCCTCGGCTTCGAGTTCGAAGCCCTGCGGGTCCGAGTCCATCATGAACTCGTCCCCTGAACCGGTCAGGATGAGGATCTCGTTCTCCGGGTCGGCACCGATGATCTTCAGCATCTGGCCGAGAGCTCGATGGTTCTGGACACTCAGCTGAATGGGTCCGCCCAGGGTGTGTGCCTCGGCCAGGATCACACCATCCTCTCGACGGGTCAGTCTGAAGAAGTCCTTGAAGGTCTCGGCGTACTCCTCGAACTTCGGTGTCGGGATGAATTCTTGAAGCGACATGTTCCCTGCTTCTTTCGGTCTGCTTCGCTGACAATGGTGCTCACCAAGAGGTGGCGATGTACTTGGTCTCGGTGTACTCGAGCATTCCTTCGTGGCCGCCTTCACGACCGATCCCGCTCTGTTTCATGCCTCCGAACGGTGCGCTGGGGTCGGACACCAGCCCGCGATTCAGTCCGACCATCCCGGAATTGAGACGCTCCGCCGTGCGCAACCCCAGGCCGACGTCGTCGGTGTAGACGTAGGAGACCAGCCCGAACTCCGTTGCGTTGGCTGCCTCGACCGCTTCATCGAGATCTTCGAATCGCACCAGCGGAGCCACCGGACCGAAGATTTCCTCGTCCAGGATCGAAGAAGACTGGTCGACCCGATCAAGAACTGTCGGCGGGTAGTAGAAACCGACTCCGCTGGGGGCCGACCCGCCCGTGAGTACTGTCGCGCCGCGGTCGACCGCGTCGTCCACGAGCGCCCCCACCTTTCCGCGGGCTTCCGCGTTGACGAGCGGGCCCAGGTCGGTGCCCGGCGCATACCCGGGCCCCATCTTGAGACCGGCCATGGCCCGGGCGAAGGACCGTGAGAACTCGTCTGCGAGTGATTCGTGCACGTAGAACCGGTTCGCGGCGGTGCACGCCTCTCCCCCGTTGCGCATCTTCGCCGTCAGCGCACCCGCAACAGCAGACTCCACATCCGCCCCGGGGAGCACGAGGAAGGGAGCGTTTCCCCCGAGTTCCATCGACGTGCTCAGCACCCGGGCGGCCGCCCCCTTGAGCAGATCGATGCCCACCTCGGTGGAGCCTGTGAACGAGATCTTGCGCACCGGCGACTGATCCAGCATGGTTCGGACGATCTCCCGCGACCGCCTGGCCGGCAGCACGTTCACCACGCCGTCCGGCACCCCTGCCTCCTGCAGCAGCGCCGCCAACGCGAGGGCGGTCAAGGGCGTGTCACTGGCCGGCTTGAGGACGACCGTGCACCCGGCAGCGAGTGCTGGACCGATTTTGCGCGTGGCCATCGCCGCCGGGTAGTTCCACGGAGTCACCAGGACGGCGACACCGATGGGCTGGTGTTCGACGACGATGCGGTAGTCGCCCGACGGGGCCGTGGACAGCGTGCCCGTGAGCCGAACGGCTTCCTCGGCGTACCAGCGGAAGAACTCGGCAGCGTAGGAGACTTCGGCTCGGGCATCGGCGAGTGCCTTGCCGTTCTCGAGTGAGATGAGGAAGGCGAAGTCGTCCAGTCGCTGTGTCAGGAGTTCGAACGCTCGTCGCAGGATTTCGGCACGTTTTCGCGGAGCCACGGACCCCCAGGACTCTTGGACCGCGGCAGCACTGCCGACCGCGACGATCGCGTCGGCTTCGCTTGCCGAACTGACCTCGACGATGGCCTGCTCGGTCGCGGGATCGATCACATCGAAAGTCGAGTGGTCAGATGCCTCACACCACTTGCCACCGATGAAGAGCTGCGTGGGCAGTCCCGCTATGACTTCGGGCGTCATCACTGAGGCTTCACCTCCATGCCCGAGGACAACGCCTGCACTTCGAAGAGGGATAGAAAATCGAGGTCCCTGTGTCCGCGCCCGATGGCGGCCTGGACAAGCTGAAGCACGCTTGCGGCGAGGGGCATCGTGACCTCTTGCTCTCTTGCGGCAGCGAGCCCGAGGTCGAAGTCCTTCCGGAGCAACTCCGTGGTGAAGGTGGGGGTCCAGTCCAGCGAGAGCAAGTCCGGAGTGCGCTTCCGCACCCAGTCAGTTGCCAGCACAGTCTCGTTGAGGAAGCTCAGGAAAGCCGCTCGCGGGACACCCGACTTCTCGGCCAGGGTGGTGACTTCCGAGACGGACTGGGCGATGAGTCCGAGATAAAGGTTGTGGCAGATCTTGACCAGTCGCGCCTGTTCGTCCTCCCCTACCCACACGGCGCTCTTGCCGATCTTGCGGAGATACGGCTCGGCAAGGTGGTAGCTCTCCTTGGGCCCGGACGCGACCAGCACGGCTTCGCCCTCCGCGACAACGTGCGGATTGCCGCTGATCGGTGCGGCCAGAAACATCACGCCTCGCTCACCGACAGCCTCTCGCACCTGTGCGGACGCCTCGGTGTTGACCGTCGAGCAATCGACAATCATGCGCGGCAGCCTGTCTGCAGAAAGCAGGCCCCGGGGGCCGTTCACGACCTCGTCGAGGTCCTTCGGTGTCGAGACCATGACGAAGACAATGTCGACGGCGGCGAGGTCCACGATGTCGTCGACGACGTGCGCGCCGGCTCGCGCGAGTTCATCGGTCTTGCTGCGGGTGCGATTCCACACTGTCATGTCGTAGCCGGCATCGACGAGTCGCCGAGCCATGGCCGATCCCATGCGCCCGGTGCCGAGCCATCCGAGGGAGGATGATGTGGTCATTCTGGGTCCTCACGTGTTCAGTAGGTATTAGACGGGTGAGTACTCGCCGATGGTGGCTTCGTTCGGCACGGCCCGAGGGGCCTCCCCGTCGCGCTGCAGAATCGACCACGTCTGGTCGACGACGTCCTGGGTCCCAAGGCCGTACTTCTGGAACAGCGGGGGGGCAGTCCGAGCCCCCTCAGCGAACGTGTCCTGAAGCCCCACCCTCCGCATCGGACGGCTGGCTCCGGACTCGGCGAGCACCTCCGCAATCGCTGAGCCCAGACCTCCGATGACCGAGTGGTTCTCGACGACGACGCTCGCGCGCGTGCTTCGGGCAGCGGCCAGGACGGTTCCGGCGTCCAGTGGTTTCACGACCGGAACGTTGACAACCCTGGCGGTGACGCCCCCCTCCGCGAGCACGTCAGCTGCCGCCAGCGCGGAAGCAAGCATCATCCCGTTGGCGAACAGCGTCACGTCGTCGCCGTCGGTGAGCACTTGCGCCCGGGTGAGTGAGAACTCGTGGTTCTCCTCGAAGATCACCGGGATCTCGCCACGCTTCAAGCGCAAGTAGACCGGTCCGGGCACATCCACGATCGCCGGGACGACGCTGGCGATCTCCACCGCGTCCGCGACGTCGATGACCATCATGTTGGGGATGGCCCGCATCAGCGCCACGTCCTCGATCGCCTGGTGGCTGGGGCCACCAGGGCTCGACACCCCGGGCATGAACCCCACGATCCGGACGGGGAGATTGGGGTAGGCGACCGCGTTGACGATCTGGTCGAGGGGCCGGCGCGTGGCGAAGACCCCGAAAGTGTGTACAAACGGCAGGAAGCCGCGCCGAGCCAGGGCGCCGGCCATGCCGATCATGTTCGCCTCGGCCATGCCCGCGTGGATGAACCGCTCCGGCAGTGCATCGCGGAACAGGTCGATCTCGGTCTGCTTGGTCAGGTCCCCACTCAGGCAGAGCACTTCCTCCCGCTCACGAGCGAGGGCGAGCAGAGCGTGGCCATAGGGCTTGAGCACGGTGGAATAGGGCTTGCTACGCAAGGCGGGCCTCGACTTCCGAGATGGCGGACGCGGCGAGATCCGCGGGGAGTTTGATGAAGTGGCCGTCCGCGTCCTCGGGGAGAACAGTCAGGCCGTGAACGGTCGAAGTCCGCCCGATCACCACGGCCGGCCTCGGATCCGCGATGGCGGATTCGAGAGCGGCGTGCACCGCGTCCACGTCATGTCCGTCGACGTCGAAGGCCGCCCAACCGAAGCTTTGCCACTTGTCGGCGATGGGCTCGATCGTGGTGATTTGGGACACCGGACCGTCGACCTGCGAGTTGTTCGCATCCAGCAGAACGGTGAGATTGCCGAGCCCGTTGTGGGCGGCGAACATCGCCGCCTCCCAGGTCTGCCCCTCCTCGAGCTCGCCATCGCTGACGAACACGAACACCCGTGCGTCGGTGTCGTTTCGCATCTGCCGGGCCAGCGCGAATCCCACGCCTCCCGACAGCCCCTGCCCCAGCGACCCGCAGGTGAGGTCCACAGCGGGAGACTTCTCCGTACCGATCGCCTCGAGCGACGAGTCGTCGTGCCCGTACGTCGCCAGGACCGCCTCGTCCAGGCATCCCACTTCAGGTGCGGCCGCGAAAACGCTGATGCTGTAGTGGCCCGGAGAAACGACCAGGTCGTCTCGCGAAGGCACGTAGTGTCCCGAGTAGAGCGCGGCGAAGAGCTCGGCGGAGGACAGAGCCTGACCCAGGTATCCGAATCCATGCGGGGCGACCATGCGGAGAGCTCTCAACCGGATCCGGTCGGCAATCGCCGTGCGTTCGGCGGACTGTATGGACACTGCACTACCTCCCGTAAGAGGCCGACCCATAGTGGCCTAGCCAGTAACGTCAGTGAAACACCCCTGGCCTACTGCGTCAACGGCATCGCTCGGATTTCCCAGGTCCGGACCGCCCGCCAGGTGCACGACCTCGACGCGCGCCACATCGCGCCCGACGGCACACAGACACCCCGACCAAGAGGGCATCTGATCCAGGTAGTTCGTGTTCTGGGATGGTCCTGTGAGCGCACGCCCCTGGTGGTCACTGCCTGGCGAGCGAGCGCTCGTCGCCCTTGTCGCGGTGCCGTGTCCTATGCCAGGTGGACATGGATCGAGCCGGTGTTCACCGCCTGGCGGGCCGCCCCGAGCGGGCCCGGTACGGCAGCAGGGGTCCACGATCTGCGGGAGATCGCGAATGCGATCCCGTACGTCGAGCGCAACAACTGCGGCGGCAAAGCGCCGACATGGTCAACGGCCCCGGCCACACCCTGAACGTCGACGGCCACGCCTACGCGTGGATCGCTCTCGTGGTCGAGAGCATCCCTCGCGAGACCACCCTGGAGCTCCAACCGATCGGCATGCCAGCCATCGCCGTGACCCGCCAAGACCCCGACTTCCTCTTCCACCAACTGCGCTCGACCACCGCCGTCCTGGACTACCTCTTCCGCGTAGCCCCCCTGCCCGCCGTATTGCTGGGCGAGGAACCCGTGCGCTACTACGAGCACGCCGCGGCCGACCTGAACACGCCTCCCGGGCAGATGAACCCCGACCTGGTCGACCCCGGCGGCCAGGTGGCCTCCACCCACAGCTGCCACAGGCTCCGGCCGGCGACGACGGCACCCAGGCGCACCTCATAATCCGTCTCGCCCTGGAGGACCTCGCCAACAGCCCGATGGACGGCTACCTCACCGTAGCCAACCGCCTCACCGTGCTCTGCGACATCGACCGGCTGCCCGTACCCACACGCACCGAGTGGGCCACCTCCTGCTGGACATGCTCGACGACGTCCGCCGCGTCCCCGACGGCCACTGCACGTGGCGATTTCGCCGCCATCTCGCCGAAGACGGCGCCCACCAGCTCATCTTCGGCGCCGCCACCCGCTACGACCCTGAAATCCAGGCAGCCTTCTCCGCCTACGTCCAGCTGCGCCACCACGAAGTCGGTGCACGCACCAGCCGCGCCGAGGAGTCCTCCACCCTCTGCGTGCTACTCACCCCGCGCCATGACGGGCACCGCCCCTGGGACACCACCATGGTGCGCACCCACGGCCCGAGCCAGTTGACCGAGGGAGAACTGCGCGCGTTCGATCAGGTATGGAACCGCAGCGGTGAGCCGGATCCGGTAACTGAGCTGGAACTCCATGCCGACGTAGGCCGAGTGCGGCCGCGGTGGTGGACAGGCCGCAGTCAAGGTTCCGCAAAGCCGGACCACGGGACCCCCGCCTTCCAGCAGGCGTGACCAGCACCAACAGCGAGGTGACGGACCGTCAGAACGTGCGTCAAACGTGCGTCACGTGCATCAAATATGCGTCAAGATATCGCCCGTAACGTCCACAACGCACATAATGCACACCACCTAAAACCGCAGGTCAGGACCGCTTTTCGGCAGGCTCAAGAATGGCCACGCACTCCACATGATGCGTCATCGGGAACAGGTCGAAGGCGGGTCAGCGAGGCACACGAGCCTCAACGCCGCATGCCAATAGTCCGCTGTCGACCAAAGCATCGCGGAGTCGATCCTTGGTCGCCCCGCAGGGCGACCGGGCCAGCGAGTGCTTACGACGTCGTGGCGGTCGCTCTCCTTCAGCGGGGGCGGTGACCTCGCCCAGGCATTCGGACAACCGAGGCGAGAATCCCGGCCATTCACGGACCAGCGCCCTGCCGGCCGCAGTCATCTTCGCCATTTCGACAGTTCAGCACTGGTGTGGCGTCTGTACCACCAGCAGACGAAGAACCTGCTGGTCAGCTACTCGCCGAAGAAGCTCGGCTTCTTCCAGGGACACAAGAGAAGGCGCCTGAACTGGGCTTATGCCCGTCAGGCGCCTTCTTCCTGGTTCATTGATGGCGCCAGTCTGCGGGGAGACGAGCCGGTCCCGGGAGCGGGCCGACGGTCGCGGCCCGCTCCGGCGTTCAGTCCCCGGCCGGAGTGCCCGTCACCTTCAGATGACGGATGCGGCCGGCATTGTCGAAGGAACCGAAGCCCACCCGGCCCGAGGCGAAGACCGGGTCGGTGGCGGTGATCAACGGGGTGCGGCTGCCGTCCATGTAGACCGCGGTCTCGCCGGTGTCCGCGCAGTGGGTGAGGCGCACCTTGTGCCATCCGGCGTCCTTGATGGCCGGGGGCGCGCCATAGGAGCCGTTCCACTGGTCGTCGATGCGCAGCCGGTCCGCGTCGTTGACCGTGAACAGGCCGTTGTGCGGATAGATGGTGTTGTCGCTCGACAGGTGTGCGTACTGGAACCGGGTGTCGGACTGGTAGTCCCAGACGAGGATGACATCACGGTTGGTGATCTCGACGGGGGTGTCGATCCGTACTTCTGCCTCGATGGTGACGGAAGAGTAGCGCGGGCCCGCGGTCAGCACGGCGTACTCGAAGGGGCGGCGCGGTCCCGGGCGGGAGACGCCGGGCTCGGTCAGGATGGTCTCGCGCTCGGTGTACGCCCACTTGGCCGGAGTGACCGGGGCCCAGTTACCAGCGCCTGTGGTGTGGGTGGTGGGGGTGTTGCCTATCTCGCAGTCGGCGAAGGTGCGAGTCCCGGTCACCTTCCAGACCTTGCCGTTGGCCTTGGAGACGAGGTAGAGGCCGCCGCTGCGGTCGGAGCCGAAGCGCAGGTCGACACGCTGGTCGCCGGCGAGGTCGCGCATGGTGACCTTCTTGCCGGTGGACTTGTCGAAGAGCATCAGCTGCTTGAGCGGCGCGAGGCCTGCGCCGCGGCGCATGTCGCGGGTGTCGGCGGCGAGGATCCGGCCGTCGACCAGGTCGCCGAAGATGTATGTGCCGCGCAACTCGGGCGCGTCCTTGCCGCGGTAGACGAAGCCTCCGGCGATCGCGCGGCCCACGTCGGAGCGGCAGTTCCAGTCGGCTCCCGGGTCGTGGTCGTAGGCGGCGACCGGATAGGTGTAGCCGTACTGGGAGTCCTCAGCCGGGAGAGGGAGGATACGGGCGCACGGGTCGGTGGTCTTCTTGTCGAACACGAAGGGGCCCTCGCGTTCGCTCCAGCCGAAGTTGTCCCCGGCCTTGACCTCGTAGACCGACTCGACGGCGTGCTCGCCTATGTGGCCGAGATACATGCGGTGGCTGCCGCCGGTGTCCCAGCTGAAGCGGTGCGGGTCGCGCATGCCGACGGCGTAGATCTCGCCGAGGGCGCCGGGCACCCCGACGAACGGGTTGGACGCGGGGATGCCGTACTTGCCGTTGGCGCTGTCACGGCCCGCCGGGTCGATGCGCAGGAGCTTGCCGTGCGGGAGTGCCATGTTCTGCGGCTCGCTGTTGCCGACGCCCTGCCCTCCGTCGCCGACCGCGAGGTACAGCAGGCCATAGTCCTTGTCGTGGGGCTTGGCCGTCGGGTTGAAGTCGATCTGCTGGATGCCGTGCACCTGGCCGGTGAAAGCGATGCGCAGGACCTCGCGGTGGGTGCCGTGGAAGACGGCCGCTGCCGGGTCGTCGGCGGTCCACTCGGTGATGATGCCGTGGTAGGCGGCCGTACCGGCCTGCTTGAAGTCCGGGGTCTCGGTGGCCTGCGAAGCGAGCTCGGTGTGGATGGTGTAGAAGCGGCCGTTCTTCCCGAATTCGGGGTGGAACGCGGCGTACCCGAAGCCCTGGCCGAGGCCGCGGCCCGAGAAGAAGTGCGGGAAAGCGGCCTTGACGTCGAGGTAGGGGTGCGGGGCGCCGGCGGTGGTCCGCGTTGCGGCGCCGCGGTCGGTGAAGTACAGGGTGCCGTTGAGGTCCGGGGTCGCCATCCGGCCGGAGCCGTCGGGGAGTTCGTTGATGGTGTTGATCCGGGCGTGGCGCATCAGACGCGGGTCCGTGGGGGCCGGGGCAGGATCCGACTTGGGGAACTGCGCGAACTCCTGAAGGACGAGGCCCGTCCTGGACTGGGCGGGCTTCTGCGGTATGGGGTCGGTGAGGGCCGCTGTCGCGGCGGCGGGCGCGGGCTCGTCGGCGTGGGAGGGCGCGGCGAGACCGCCCAGGGCGAGGGCGGCACTAACGGCCAGGGCTGCCCAGTTTCTCCGATACGTACGTCGTGATGCCATGCGGGTCCCTTCGGGATGGCGCGAACGGCTGGGGAAAGTGGGTCAGTGGCCCTGCGTCATCCGCCGGTACTCCGCGCCGACCTGCCCGGCCGGCACCGCGCGGTCAAGGAAGAGGAGGTCGTCCATGCGGCAGTCGCAGGCGTTGTTTTCTCGGGTGTTCTGCGGGAAGCTGCCGCCGATCTTGATGCCCCGGGGATCGGTGGGCGAGGCGCGGTGCGGTGCGGGCGTGGTGGTGAGCTCCCAGGGGTCGCCGGGCGTGACGTAGAAGCCGTCCACGGGCTTGCCGTCGCGGTACAGAGCCATGGTGCCGTCTCGGAAGTCGAAGGTCGCGGCCAGATGAACCCACTCGTCGCGGGGCAGCAGTTCCTGCCAGTCGGCGGAGGCGGCGAAGGTCTGGGAAGCGCCGCTGTCGAGGCGCCTGCCGAGCGCGACCAACTTCAACTCGCCGTTGACCTGGATGAGTTCAAGCAGCGCGCGCACCGCGTGGCCGTCGGAGGTGCCGGACAGAACACCGGCGAGCCCGATCGCGCCGTAGCGGTCGGTCGGGTTGGCCGTGTTGGAGTTGAGGGCGGGATTGTCGCCCGTCATCTTGAACCAGCCCATGACGGTGGCGCCCTTGGCGCTGTTGAAGGCCCCGAGGGACTTCATGCCGCCGGCGTCCCAGGTGCCGGCCTTCCAGTCGTCGTTTCCTGCCTTGGCAGGATTCTGCTGGCGCACCTGCAGGGCGGGCGAGCCGCCCGGGTACGCCTCGTCGGCCACGCGCATGGCGGAGCCGCCGTTGATGAGTGTGAGCGCGGTGCCGGAGCGCCCGATGTCCCGCTCGCGGCCGGGGTCGGCGGGTTCGGGGTGCCCGAAGTCGTACGCCGCCACGGCCTGGGCCCGCAGCGGAGTGCCTACGTCGACGGGGGCGGGGCCGCTCGCCTGCGCGGGGAGCGCGGCGGCAAGGGCGGCGGACGCGGCCAGTGCCGCGGCGGCGAGTGCGGAGCGTCTGGTGCGGGGCGGTGTCATAGAGCCTCCCAGCGGGAGCGAAGGGGTTGTCGGCCGGGAATTCCCAGCCGATAGAAAGCGCTTTCGTTCACGTGCGGAGACCATGTAACTCGCTCGCCGCAACCCTGACAATGGGCGTGTACTCGCCAATTTTTGCGTGCACGGCGGCCGTCGCTCCGCCGCGCCTTCTTCTCCGGTCGCCCACAAACGGCGGACGGCCTGCGGGACCTGGCGTGGTTCATCCAGCACGGTACGGAGATGACGCAGGAGGACTTGTACGCACCGGCCACAACACTCTGCCTCTACCTCTCCGGCCGAGACATCCCGGGCAGCCGGGACGCCCGGGGCGAACAGGTCACGGACGACAGCTTCCTGGCCGTCCTGACGCCGCCGACCGCCCGAGCCGCTTCCAACTGCCCGGGCCACCGGGGGCAGAGACATACGAACTGGTCCTGGACACCTCCCGCGAGGACCAGCCCCCCGTCCCGGAACGCTCCACCGCGGCGGCACGATGCTGACGGTGCCGACGCGATCGCCCAGTGCGTCAGCGTGAACGGGAGACCTCTGCCCGAGTTGACGGCGTACTGCCATTCGCCGGCCCCTCTTCGCACTCAGTTCGATAGACTTCTCACCGGATCTGAGATGAAGTTGGGGTCGTTAGATGGTGGATGCGCACTCGAGCGCGGCTGTGTCACGGCGGCAACAGCAAATGGCACAGCTCGTGATCGCCGATGGCCAGGCCACAATCGCCGACCTTGCGGAGCGGCTCGGGGTGAGCCAGATGACCGCGTACCGCGACGCCAATCGCCTCGCCGAACTGGGAATCGTTCGGCGCGTGCGCGGCGGCATCACCGCTCAGCCGTCGTCGATCTTCGAGAGCAGCCTTGAGTACCGCATGCACGTCTTCCGTGCTGAGAAGGAGGCCATCTCGGAGGCCTGCCTGACGTTGATCGAGCCGGGGATGTCGTTGATGATCGACGACGGGACCACATTGCTTCCGCTGATCGGACGGCTCCACGAGCGGACTCCGCTGACTGTGATGACGACCTTCTTTCCCGCCATCACGGAACTTTCCCAGGTGCCCGGCATCAATCTCGTGGTGCTGGGCGGCAGTTACCGCCGACACTACGACAGCCTCGGCGGTGCGCTCTGTGCCGACATGATCAGCCAGCTGCGGGCGGACCTGCTCTTCCTGTGCCCGTCGGCCGTCCACGGCGGCGTCGCGCTGCACCAGGAGGAAGAAATGATGGTGACGAAACGGGCGATGATGAATTCGAGCGAGCGGCGTGTGCTGGCCGCGGACCACAGCAAGCTGGGTCGCCTTGCCACCCATCGCCTCGCGCCGGTGGAGGAGTTCGAGCTCGTCATCACCGACGACGGCGCCGATGCGGACGGGCTGGCCCACATCCTCGACCGTGGAACGCCAGTCAAAGTCGTGCCAATGGGCCGCTGAGACGACCGTGCGGACGACCGGAGGACGGCCGCCCGCATCGTCCTGCGAACTCCTGTCAGAGCCAGAGCGCCCCGACGGCGACTCCGACGCCGACAAGGAGGAGGGCGGCGCTCCCCAGGATGACCGCCAGCGCAGGCGAAACCCGCCCGATCACGGCGGGAATGTCGCTGGGTACCGCTTCGACGGTCGCCGGCCACGTGCCCATCCTTCCGCGGAGAAGGATGTCGCGCTTGCGCAGCGACACGGATGTGACGGTGAAAGGGAAGCGCCCGACGGGCGAGTCGATGATCACAGTGCTCCTTCTGGGTGGGGTGACTCGAATGCGGCGCGACGTGCCCTCGACACCACAGCGTCGGCGTCGAGGGCGGGGTCGACAGGCTGGACGAACGTGACGTTCGCGGTGCGGTCCCGCACGGCCCCGTCGACGTTGCGGAGCGGCCTCGGGTCGGCGGCGAGCACCACGCAGTCGCAGTGGATGTCGAACTCGGCACGTCCGTCACCGACGACGAGCGTGGAAACGCGCTCGGTGCCGGTGAGCCGCAATGGCCGGTAGCCGGGCCACCAGTTGGTCGAGGCGGGAATAGGGGGGCCGGTCCAATCGCTGCCGGGAGCATCTCCGCCGACGATTGTGACCGTGCCGTCGTGCGACAGATGAGGGAGGACGAGACCCGCGGCGTGGGCGGTTCCGACGACCACAGGCCGACGACCGAGGACGACGCCGGCATCGAGCAGATGGTGGGCGACGGTCGCGGCGAATACTCCGGCGAGGCGTCCGCCGGCGATCCCGAGTTCAGCAGCGGTTGCCGGCCTGCTTCCGCCGGCGAACACGAGACGATCGGCCTCGAGCCACGCGATGCGCCCGGGGCCGAAGACGAGCAGGCGGCCGTCGCGCCAGCGGAGAGCGCTGATTCCGAGCAGGAACTCGACGCCGGCGGACGAGCATTCGGCAACAAGCGCGGCCATGAGCGGGTGATCGAACCCCCAGACGCCGCCAGGGGCGGGAAGCCGCTCCACCAGCGTGACGGATGCGGTGGGGGCGAGTTCGGCGGCAACTGCGAGGCCGCTGAGACCGGCTCCCACAACGATGATGCGTTCGTCAGCCACGACCGACCACCCCTGCTCCCGTCCCCATGCGCACGGCGCCCGGTTCGACCTGGCGGGCGTTGGCGCACATGAAGATGACTCCTGCCATGCACAGCGACCCCTGACAGCGCCCCCCTGTCGCTCTGGTGCGTTTGCGGACTCCCTCGATCGAAGCTGCCGGAACGGTGCAGTTGAGGGCGTGGTCGATCTCCGAAGCCGTGACTTGTTCGCAGAGACACACCACGAGCTCTTCGGTCGCGGTGCGGCTGGTGCGTGTCTCCGGCGACGTCTCCTCGCGTAGCCTCGGCGGGATGTCCAGACGGTCGATCGCATCGGAACGCGGTCGCACATCGACGCCGAACTCGCCCAGCATCCGGGCGATGCGGCGGCCGATGGCGGGCGAGGTTGACACTCCCGTCGAACGGTTGCCGGCGTGCAGGAGATTGGGGACGGTGTGATCCGGACGCACGCGCACAGGCTCGTCAGATGCCGGCCGGTTGCCCGCGTACGATTTGATGGCCCGGTCGAGCGAGACGGTCGGGATGAGCCGCTTGGCGAGTTCGAACACGTTCGCGAGGCCGTCCCGATCCGTCTCGGTGTCGGTGGGAGAGCCGCCTTCGACGGCGTCCGGTCCGAGCAGAAGCGAGCCGTTGGTGGTGGGGGCGATCTCGATTCCGCGGGTCGTGGCGGTCGGGATGGGGAGCACGATCCGCGAGACTGTCTCGCCGAAGTCGCGGTCGAGAATCCAGTACTGCCCGTGCCGTGGCCACATCCTGAGTTCGTCGCCGCCGGCGAGTGCGCTTACGTGCCCCGAGTGCATGCCGGCCGCATTGACGAAGAACCGCGCACGGATCGAGCCGTTCGGAGTGTGGACCGCCGTGAGCCTGCCGGTCTTGTCTGTGTCGAAGCCGGTTGCCGGGCTGTCGAACAGGAAGGCCGCGCCGTTGACTCCGGCCAGTTCCGCGTAGGCCCAGGTGAGCCGCATCGGGTCGATGATGCCTTCGTCGGGGTAGTAGATGGCGGCGATGCACTCGTTGCTGAGGAGGGGCTCGAGCTCGCGGGCCTGATCGCCGGTGAGACGGTTTACCTTGGCGCCGGCGGCATGGACGTCGGCTTCGAGGGCTTCGAGCCCGGGCAGATCGTTTTCGCTCAGCGCAACCGTGAGCGCACCGACCCGGTTGTACGGCACGTGAAGGCGCGCGCAGAGATCCTCCCAGTCGTCGTTCGACTCGTTCAGCAGCTCGCAGTCGATCGTCCCTTTCGGCGCGTAGTAGGAACTCGTGATTCCAGCATTCGCCTTGCTGGCGCCATCTGCGACATCCGCGCCGGCCTCGATAACGCAGACCGTGGCATTGCTGCGTGAAAGCTCGGCGGCGATCGCCGTGCCGATGACGCCTGCGCCGATCACGACCACATCGAAGGTTGTGCCGGCCACGCGGTCGATGTCGGTCCGTCCAAGGGGACGGCTCATGATTCGCCTCCCCCGGCGGGCCGGAAGGCCGAGGCGATGCTGTCGAAGGTCACCAGGTAGTCCTCTCGTATTGACGTGTATTCCCGGTGGGCGGGATCGTCCGGTTCGATCGCCCTGGAGTAGCGGACCATCCTCGAGGCCGCCTCCTCGGGGGACGAAAAGCACCCAGCGGCGGTCGCGGCGAGCACGGCCGCTCCCATGGCGGCGGCCTCGGTCACGACTGTGGTGCGGATCGGCCGGCCGAGGATGTCGGTCTTCAATGTCGTCCAGGGCAGGCTCGCGGCCTCGCCGTCGACCATGGTGAGCGGTTCTCCTGTCACCGCAACGTCCTGCCGGTCTACGAGCAGTTGGAGCGTGCGCGGATAGAGCAAGGCGATGCCTTCCAGCACAGCCCTCGCGAGGTGCTCGCGGCCGTGATGGCTGGTGATGCCGAAGAAGACACCGGAGGAATTCTCGAGGTAATAGGGCGCCCTCTGGCCGCCATCGACGAACGGATAGAACCGCACCCCGGCGGCGCCACGGGGCGCTGTCATCGCGACGTCGATGATCTGCGGATAGTTCAGCTCCGGGCAGATGCTGTCGCGGAACCAGCGCAGGGACGATCCGGCGCTGTCGATCGTCACTTCGCGAACGAAGGTCCCCGGCGTCACATGGGTGGCCGTATCACCGACGCCGGTCGTGTCGGGACAATACTCGGGAAGGACGAGACGCCAGTCGCTGCATGTCCCCGTCCCGAGGCAGATGTCGCCCGGCGCAGTGGCACCGCCGCCGAGCGTAGCTGCCTGGTCGTCCGCCCCGCCCACCGCGATCACGACTCCGGAGCCGAGCCCGAGCGTCTCTGCCCACCCGGAGTCGAACTCGCCCCACTGCTCCCAGGGTTGAAGCGAGGGCGCGCCGAAGAGCTCCGGCGGCACGCCTTCTGGTGCGAGGATCTCGTCGCTCCAGGCGTTCGCAGCGATATCGAAGGCCATGCTCCTTGTCGGGGTTGTCCGATCAGTCACCGTCCGGTGTCCGAACTGCCCAAGTACATAGTCCTTGGGTGAAATGGCGCGAGTGGCGCGCGCCCAGACGTCCGGGAGCTCATCCCTCGTCCAGAGCAGATTGCCGAGGCCGAGTCCGACGATCGGACGCGCGCCCGTGATGGCGATGAGACGCTCGTCGCCGAGGCGTTCACGAACGGCCGCGGTCTGCTTCCTCGCGCGTTGATCGGTCCAGCTGATCGCCGGTGTGAGGGGTCGTCCGTCTTCGCCGAGAAGTACGAACGGGTCGCGCTGGGCGACGAGTCCCACCGCCCGGACGACCAGTCCGGCGTTCCGGGCCGTCATGGCCAATTCAGAGACCACGCTCACGAAGGCGCGGCGCCAGTCATCTGGATCGTTTTCGTTCCAGCGGGCACGCGGCGAGAGCATCCGGTACTCGGAGCGCGCGCTGCCGTGCGAGGTGCCGTCCAGCGTGACGAGTACGGCCTTGGTGCTGCTCGTACCCAGGTCGACACCGATCACGGCTTCGGCTCCGGATGCTCCCATCGCCCTCTCTTCTCTGTCTCCACGTGCATAGGTGAATTTGTCGGGTCTCTCAGCTCAACCCGACGCCGGTGGTGATGTAGTGCACGAGCTCTTGCGTGCTGGTCTCCTCTGTCGGTATCCCAGCCACCATGCCGCCACCCCTCAGCACGAACACCTGGTCTGCGGTGTCCATCACCTGTTGCATGTTGTGACTGATGAGCAGCACGCCCAAGCCCGAATCGGCCAGGCTGCGCACTACATCCAGCACTTTCGCGGTTTCCTGTACGCCGAGGGCTGCTGTCGGCTCGTCCATCAGCACAGCCTGGGTGCGGCCGGTCCCGACGGCTCGCGCGATGGCGACTCCCTGCCGCTGGCCTCCGGACAGCTGGCGCACCTGCGCCCGTGCCGACGGCATGTTGATGGCATACCGCCTGAGAAGTTCCTCGGAGCGCCGGTCCATCTCCTTCGTGTTCAGCCGGTACAGGCCCCGGAGCCCGTGCCGCAGCTCTCGGCCGAGGAAGATGTTCGCGGAGACGTCGAGGTTGTCGGCAAGCGCGAGTTCCTGGAACACCGTCTCGATGCCGGAGGCGCGGGCGCCGAGTGGATTCGCGAACGCGACCGCTTCGCCGTCCACCAGGATCTTGCCCTCGTCGGGGGCATGCACGCCGGAGAGGCAGCGCACCAGTGTTGACTTGCCTGCGCCGTTGTCACCGACAAGCGCGGTGACTTTGCCGCGAGGAACGGTCATCGACACGCCGGCGAGAGCAACCACTCCGCCGAAACGCTTGACGACGTCGCGGACCTCGAGCGCATTGGCTGAGAGCTTCACCGTGCTCACGAGACGCAGCCGCTCAGGGTGGCACCGGCTTCCTTGGCCATTGCGGCGAGGTTGGACCGGTTCACCGGCTTGGCGGGGAACAGCACCTTCTTCGTGACGTCCTTGCCCGCCTTGATCGTCTTGGCCGTCTTGATGACCAGTTCGGCCTCCGCCTTGGGGAAGGTCGCCATGCTCTGTGTCATCTGCCCCTTGCAGATGGCCTGCAGTGCGGCGGAGGTGCCGTCGACGCCGATCACGACCTTCTTCGTCGGGTCCTGTCCGGCCGAGACCATGGCGCGGATGGCCCCCAATGCGACGTCGTCGTTCCCGCCGAAGACGGCGTCGACCTCGCCATGAGCCTGGATGGCATCGGTCATCTTCTGTTCGGCGTCGCGAAGCGTGTAATCCGTGTTGATCTCGGCGACCAATGTGATGCCCGGATACTTCTTCAGTGCGGCGTCGCATCCCTCGGCACGCTGCTTGGCGGCGAGAATTTGCAGCGGGCCCGTGAGGTTGATGACCTTCCCCTTGCCCTTCAGCGCCTCCGCGAGCGACGTGCATGCGTTGAAGCCGTCTTTGACGCTGTCGAGGTAGATGAGGGACGCGTATTCGCCGCCGGAGGGTTCGGCGATGAGGCTGATCACCGGGATGTTGGCCGCCTTCGCCGCGTCGAGCGCGGGAACGATGGCCTGCGGGTCTATCGCGTCGATCGCGAGCACGTCGACGCCGCGGGCGATGAGCGTGTTGACGTTGTCGAGCTGGGTCGCCGGGTTGTCGGAGGCCTGGGTGTCGATGATCGACACATCCTGCGTCTTTCCGAGCGCTTTCTCGGCCGCCAGTTCATCGGAGAAGAACTGGTTGTCGAGGTTCTGGTAGCTGTGACCGATGGTCAGCCCGCCGCTCGAGCCCGCGGAGCCCGCAGTGCCCGCGGAACAGCCGGTCAGGGCTGCGGCGCCGAGCATCATGAGGGCCGTCGCCGCGCCGAGTGAGCAATGGATGACAGGGGAACGACTCATCGAAGGGCCTTTCTGGCGAAGAGGGAGGCGATCGTTTTCTGGAGGGAGGCCTCTGGTGAGAGCAGCACGGCGACGAGCAGAGCGAGTCCGAGCGCCATGGTCTGCCAGAACCCGGATATACCGACGAGGTTCAGACCGGTCTGGAGGACGGTGAGGATGAGGACGCCGAGGAAGGTGTCCCTGAGGTTGCCACGGCCGCCGAACAGGCTCGCGCCGCCGACCACGACAGCTGCGATGACCTGGAGCTCGAGACTCTGGCCTGTCAGCGGGCTCGCCGTGCTGAGCCGTCCCGTGTAGAGCACCGAGGCGATCGCAGAGAGTACGCCGCTGACGACGTAGACGCCGATGAGCACGCGATCGGTACGGATGCCCGAGAGCTTCGCGGCCGCGGGGCCACCGCCGACGGCGTAGACGTGCCGGCCGAACGTGGTCTGGTTGAGCATCCAGTAGCCGACGGCGAGCGCGACCGCGAGCACGATGACCGGAATCGGGATCGGGCCGAGATAGCCGGAGCCCAGCCAGATGATGAACGGGTCATGCATCGGCAGCGGTCCACCGTTGTTCCACAGCTGCGCGCCCGCGATGAGCACGTACATCGTGCCGAGAGTCGTGATGAGGGGCGGCACACGGAACTTGGCGACGAACGTTCCGTTGACCAGGCCGGAGATCACGCCCATCGCGAGAGCGACCAGGATGACGACGACCGTGTTGCCGCCGAGTGCGAGGGTCGTGGCACACCCCATGCCCACCAAACTCACGAGGCTGCCGACGGAGAGGTCGATGCCCGCGGTGAGGATGACGAACGTCATGCCGATCGCCATGATTCCGATAGCCGACGACGCGCGGGCAATGTTGATGAGGTTCGCCTCGGTCAGGAACGATGGCGCAAGAACCGACCACAGCGCGATCTCCGCCGCGAGCACGGCCGGCAGGGCAAAGTCACGTCGCTTCCGAGAGATCGACTCTCCCAGGCGTTTGAGCAGGGCGGCGCGCTGTGCACGGATCGTGGCGGTGCCGTCGTGCATCGGGGACGACTGAGCGGCCATGTGACGCATCCTCCGGTCGGTGCTGTGCTCGGGCCTTCGAAGATGAGGGCTCGGAGAGTTGAACGAGACCTAACTACCATCCAGCGTGAGAAGTCAACGCCAGATTTGTAAAAACTAAGTTGCGCCGCTCCGGGTGAAGCGGCGGGAGCAGCCATCGATGCTGGTCAGAGGTGGTCCGTTATGCGTTTGGTGTCACGAAAAGCGGAGCCGGCAGACGGACCCGCTGCCCAAGAAGGCAGGTCCAAAGGCTTTCCTCTGGCGCAGGTCTCTTCACATCAGGCGTGATTTTCACGTACCTTCTGTTCACTCAACCAGGAGGTAACGATGGCCGAGCATCCCGGAGCACCGACGACGACACCCCGGCGGGTGGCCCTGGCCGTCGCCGCCCACGCTGACGACATCGAATTCATGATGGGCGGCACCCTCGTTCTGCTGGCCGAACGCGGCTGGGAGACGCACTACATCACCCTGGCCAACGGCTACGTGGGCAGCACGACCCACCACGTCGAGCAGATCGTTCAGGAGCGTGCCGGCGAGGCGAGGAACGGCGCGGACTTGCTCGGCGCCACCTGGCACCCCAGCCTGGTCAACGACATCGAGATCATCTACTCGGTCGAGCTGCTCAGGCGCGTGACGGCCGTGATCCGCGAAGTGCAACCGTCGGTCATCCTCACCCAGGCGCCCGACGACTACATGGAAGATCACATCGAGACGTCGCGGGTCACAGCCAGTGCCGCGTTCAACAGGAACATGCCCAACTTCCAGTCCACGCCTCCGCTTCCGGCGTACATGGACGACGTCACCGTGTACCACGCCGAGCCGCACGGACTGCACGATCTGCTCCGCCGCCTCGTGTATCCCGGCCTCTACGTCGACACCACCGCCGTTCAGGACCGGAAGCGGCAGGCTCTCGCGGCGCACCGAACCCAGGCCCAGTGGCTCGACGACACCCAGGGGTTCGGCTCCTTCACCGCCGAGATGGACGACGTGGCGCGAACGGTCGGACGGATGTCGGGCCGGTACGAGTACGCGGAAGGGTGGCGCCGCCACTCTCACCTGGGCTACTCCGCGAACGACATCGACCCGCTCGCCGACGCGCTCGCCGACGTGTCCTTCATCGACGAACTGTACGAGCAGGGGCTGAAAGCCCACCCGGTCAGCGGACACGACGGGGGCGCGCGGTGAGGATCGGAATCGCCGGCTGCGGCATCCGTGGTCAGCTCTTCGCCCGGGCTCTGGCGCACGAGCCCGGAGTGGAGGTCGTCGGGATGTGCGACCCCTCGCCCACTGCGCGCATACGCGCCTCGGAGATGTTCACAGGCGCGATCCACGACGACCACCTCGCACTGATCGCCGAGCGCCTCGACGCTCTCATCGTCGCGACGCCCGACTTCGCGCACCGCACGGTCGCGGTCGACGCGGCCAACGCCGGTCTGCAACTGATGGTCGAAAAGCCCATCGCCACCAGCTCCGATGACGCGCACGCCATAGAGGAGGCCGTCGCATCGGCCGGCGTGAGCTGTTTCGTGGCGTTCGAGAACCGATGGAACCCGTACTTTCGCAAGGTGCGCAGGATGGTCGCCGACGGCGAACTGGGCGACATCGTGTCCATCACCGCCGTTCTCTCCAACAGCTACTACGTCCCCACCACCATGCTGTCGTGGTCCCGGTTGAGTTCCCCGGCCTGGTTCCTCATGCCGCACATTCTCGATCTGTCGATGTGGATCAGCGATTCACAGCCCCGGTCGGTTGTCGCCAGAGGGCGGCGAGGCGAGCTGGACTCGCGGGGAATCGACACCTGGGACAGCGTGCACGCGCTGATCGACCTGGGGGGCAGCGCCGTCGCGAACCTCAGGACCGAGTGGGTTCTCCCTGACGGCCGTCCCTCGATCGTCGACTTCCGCGTGGACGTCGTCGGAACGAGGGGAACGGTGACCGTCGACCACGGGGACCAAGGGCTCCACCTGGCGACCGAGGGAGCCTATCGGTCGCTCGGCTCCCTTCCGGAGGACATCGACGGCGAGGAGCAAAGTATGGCGGCCTGGATGGTCCGCTCGTGGGCTCGTGGACTGAGAACTGGCGCTCCGGTCGGTCCTGACGCCTCCCACGGCGCGCTCATCACGCGTGTGGTCGAGGCCGCCCACCAGTCGCTCACCAGTGGCGACGCGTACACGCTCGACTGAGCCCAGGCGGGCCGATCGACCAGGAGGAACAATGACGAACGACTTCCGCTATGCCCCCGCCGCCTTCGTGGAGTTCCGCGACGTCGAGGCGTGCGAACGCGTGCGCGGTATCCGACGCGATCAGCTGTCCGCGCATCCAAACCCCGATTTCGCCATCGGCGTGATCGACGCCTCCGACACTTTCTACCGTGCGTTCGCGAACGACATCGTGGAGCGCATCGTCGAGGCCCGGGATGCTGGACGCCGGCACGTCGCAATCCTTCCGTGCGGACCAGTGCCGCAGTTCGCCATCGCGGCCGAACGTATCAATCGCGAGCGCATTTCGCTCTCCCACGTGCACACCTTCAACATGGACGAATACGCCAACGACGACGGGGTCACCGCCCCGATCGGCTGGGCCGGCTCGTTCCAGGCGGCGATGTACGCAAACTTCTTCGACCTCATCGATCCGGAACTGCGACCGCCGGCCAGTCAGATCCACTTCCCCACGACCGAGGCGATCGACGGCTACAGCGACGCCATCGCCGAGCTCGGCGGCGCCGACGTCTGCTACGGCGGCATCGGCTGGGGAGGACACATCGCCTTCTGGGAACCTCAGCTCGGCCATGAGTTCGGCGGAGACCTGGATGCATACCAGCAGGCAGGTGCTCGCCTGGTCGAACTGCATCCCATGACCATCATGCAGAACGCGCTCCACTCATTCTCGAGCGATTGGTCATGGGTCCCCCCGAAGGCGAACACCATCGGCCCCAAGGAAATCCTCGGAGCGAAGCACCGCAGCTTCTGGCTGGACGGCGACCTCGGCGGCGGCGCATCGTGGCAGCGGTTCATCGCCCGGCTCGTAGCGTTCGGTCCGGTCTCGGAGTTCGTCCCCGGCTCGTTGCTGCAACTGCGTCCCACCGACTACACGCTGCTCGGTGCAGTCGCCGACGACGTCATCATTTCAATGGCGTGACTGTGAAAGGGGGCGTGCGCGTTTTCGCCGGGCATTCCGGCCGCCCCTCGCCAAAGCAACGTGCGACCGTCGCGTCTCCACACCTCGGCAACGCCAAGAACACTGCCGCCTTCGCGCGAGTGCGGCACGCCGGCCGAAGGAGCGAAGGAGAGGCTCGAGGGACGACCGCGTCGTCAGCACCTCGCTCATCGGCTTGGTGAGCGGACGCGATGTCATCGTGCTCGATGACGAGATCGCGATCGAGCGCCAGATCACTGAGAGGAAACAACATGGCTGGACAGCTCCGCATAGTCGTCGGTTCCGACGACGCAGGATTCCGCTACAAAGAAGCGCTGAGAAGCGATCTCGAGACGAACGAACTCGTCGCATCAGTCGTCGATGTCGGTGTCGGTGTGGAAGGCCACACCCCTTATCCGGATGTGGCCATTGCCGCGGCCAAGCTGGTGGCGTCGGGCGAGGCCGACCGTGCGCTCTTGGTCTGCGGGACCGGACTCGGCGTGGCCATCTCCGCGAACAAGGTGCCCGGCATCCGGGCCGTGACGGCTCACGACTCGTTCTCGGTCGAGCGCTCGGTCCTCTCCAATGACGCCCAGATCCTCTGCTTCGGCGAACGGGTGGTGGGTCTCGAGCTCGCACGCAGACTCGCGCGGGAGTGGCTCACCTATCGGTTCGACCCGTCCAGCCCCTCGGCGGAGAAGGTCGCAGTGCTCAAGCGTTACGAGCACCGCGCCACCTCCGGCACAGCCTGACGACCGTGACGACCCGGAGGGCTCCCGCCCCATTCACGATCGGCATCAGCCTGAAGATGTATCTCGGGCACGCCCACACGCTCGAGTGGGCAGCTGAAGTCGCGCGCATCGCATCCAGCCATACCGCCACCAGGACCGGCATCGCCAAGCTCTTCGTCGCGCCCACCTTTCCTGCCTTGGTCCCCGTCCGCGGCGTGCTCGCCGGCAGCGGGGTGGCGCTCGCGGCGCAGAACATGTTCTGGCAGGACTGCGGGCCGTTCACCGGCGAAGTGAGCGGCCGGGAACTCGCCGACATCGGCTGCGTGATCGTCGAGATCGGGCACGCCGAACGGCGCGCCCTGTTCGCCGAGGACGACGCGATCGTCTCGCTCAAAGTGGCGGCGGCTTATCGCAACGGACTCATCCCGCTGATCTGTGTCGGAGAACCCGAGCAGGCGCAGCCGTCCGTCGCAGCGCTCGAGGTCGTCTCGCAACTCGAGTCAGCTTTCTCCGTGGTGGACGCTGAAGGAGGGGGCGGACAGGCTCTCATTGCCTACGAGCCGCAGTGGGCAATCGGCCGCGCTGAACCCGCGGAGCCCGGCTATGTGAGTCAGGTGGTGTCGGAGATCCGCCGATGGCTCGACGGCCGGCGCACCGAACGTGGAAGCGCTGTGCTCTACGGTGGCAGTGCCGGCCCTGGGGTGCTGGCCGCACTGGTCGAACGCACCGATGGCGTGGGCGGGCTTTTCCTCGGCCGGTTCGCCCACGATCCGGTTGCGGTCGCGGACGTGCTCGACGAGGTGATGGAGCTCAGGCGAGACTGACGCGTCGCTTGCTCCGCCAACTCAGGCTGCCTACGCCCGCGTGCTGTTGGCCACGTCGCGATCGAGCATGCCAGCGACTTCACGCGGCGTCAGCTCCGCGGTTCTCGAATGGCCGGGCGGGTGCCGGGTATGTCCAGTCGAGCGGCCGCCTTCCAGCCCGCGTGACCAGCACGGTCAGCGAGGTGACGGAGCGCGGGCCGCGACGTCACCTTCGGCGAGGACGCGTCCGGGGTGCGCACCGCAACGCACCCCGTGCCATGGCGTCCTTGCGCAACCTGTCGAGCCGGGCGTCTTGGCGACGGTGCGTCTGCTGACGGCTGGATGACGTCGGCGCGGGCAGGTGCCGGACTCCTCCGGACCTGACCGGACACGGCGCGCGGGGTCGGGATCGTTTCCCGGTGATCCTGTCGGGGAGATACCGGGATCGGTCGTATAGATGGTCGCACCCGCGCGCCGGGGCGGTGTCAGTGCGTAGTGGGGTCAACAAGCGTGCGAATCACGTCCGCCGGTGCGGCGGTGGGCGAGAGGGACGCGAAGTCCGCCTTCCTGATTCGGGCATGCACGCCCTTGACCTGGTCCACGACCTGGGAGATATCGAAATCGGCCGCCGCGCTGAGGTAGGCGTAGGCCAGTCGCCGGTCCATTCCGTACCGCCCGGCCAACTGCCCGATGGCATGCCGCACGCAGCTTCGCATCGCCTCGTCCAGATCTTCGTGCAGGCCGATCGGCACCACGTACTCCGGGGTTTCCGCGAAGGGCGCGACGACCGGGCCGTACCGCCGTTCGGCTTCCAACCGCGGGACCAGATCGAACCGGACGCTGGCCCGCAACGGAGCTTCCAACGCCGTCAGGGCGACCTCGCCGTTGCCCTGTGCGAAGTGCGGGTCACCGACGTAGGCCAGTGCTCCGGGCACCTGCACGGGCAGGTACAGGGTCGTACCCGGGACCAGCAGGGCGATGTCCAGGTTCCCGCCGTGTGCGCCGGGCGGCACGGAGTGCGGCCGCTCGTCGGTGTCCGCGGCGACACCCATGGTGCCGAGGAACGGCCGCAAAGGGAAACGTACGAGCTCCTCGGGTGCGTCCTCCCGCAGCGGAATGCAGCCGACCTCTCCGGACCCCGTCGGCTCCACCAGGCAGAACGCGCTGTACACCGGATCGTCGCCGATGACCTCGCCGGGCAGAGCGCCCTTGCCGTGGCGGCTGGACACAACCCCGTAGGGCACCCGCATCCGAAGGTCCAGAACCGTCATCGCCAGCAGGTCTCCCGGTTCGGCGCCGAGAATCTCGACCGGACCGGTGACCACGTGCGGTCCGTCGGTGGACAGGTCGCGCGGCACGGCGGAGGCGGCCAACGTGATCGCGTCGGTGAGCACGCCGTCGGCGGGCACGCCGTGCGATCCGAAGAACGCCAGCGGGTCGCGTCCCTGGTCCTCCAGAATGCCCTCGTGGCTGATGGTGTCGAAGGTGACCACCTCACCGGGACGCACCCGCAGCACAGGCTGATCCTTGCGGCCCGGCAGCCGGCCCCACATCGTGTTGCCCAGGGTGGCCGGCAGGTAGTGGTCACCGGCCGCGCCGTCGAGATCGAGGGCCTGTAGCGCGGGCAGCCACGAGAGAGCCTTGCTGACGTCAAACATGAATGATGACTCCTGGGTTGAGACTGCGGGGGATGCCGCTCGCGCGGACGCCCCGCATCGTCGGGTGGAGCGAAAGGGTGGAAGCGGCGGCCCGGATCAGTCTGCCGGTCGCCGCGGGCCCGCCGAGGTCAACCGGTCGACCTCGGCGAGATGCCGGGGCATCGCATTGGCCGCCTCTGCGGCGCTGCGGTCCAGGACCGCCGCCGAAGATCGCCCGGTGGCCGGCCACGGGGATTCGGCGTCCCTGCCGCGTCCCGTGTGAGTCCTTCTTGACCGGGGGGTCCGCGAACCCGACCATCGTGGCCGGCGCCACCAGCAGCGGATTGTGGCTCGCTTGCGCCAGGCTCAAGTGGAACTGCACGTCGAGCTCTGCGACTTGGCGGCCAGGCTCCAGTGCGAGCCGTGCAGGATGTTCTCCATCTGCAGCAGATCGGCGTTGGTGGCCCACAGCGCAGCCGGCTCGGCCGTCTTCGGCTCGATCACCGTGCGGAGCTCGGCGACGCTGGCGAGCTCCCGGTCCTCCTCGGCCAACTCGTCATTGACGCACGGAGGTCGACCCGTGGCGCGGTGCCAGGACCACGGTTCCTCTGCCCTGGCGGCGTCCGACGAGGTGCTTGGCCTTCAGTTGCTGCAGTGCCTCCCCGAAGCGAGGCCCGTGACACCGACAGTGACTCGGCCGGCTCACGTTCGGCCGGCAGTTGTCACCGGGACCAAGCTCGCCCATGACGATGAGCTGCTCGGCACCCGGCTCCCCCTGCGGCTCAAACCGTCTCCTTGAGCCGGTGCTCCTCCGTGACCTCCTGCTCCGCCTCGTCGACGGCCGCCGTCGGCCGGGCGAAGAGGAACACCACCGCGCCGACCAGCAGCAGCGCAGCGGAGATATAGAACCCGACTTCCAGTTTCCCGGTCACATCGGCCAGATATCCGGTGATGTAGGGCGCCAGGATCGACGAGAGCATGCCGGCGAAGTTGAACATGCTGTACGACCGTGAGTACATCGCACGGGGTGTGATCCCGCCGAGGTAGGAGATCAGAATCGGGTCCAGGGCGAGCTTGCCGACCAGACCGTAGATCACCAGGGCGGTGATGACGAGCGAGTACTGCTCGGCCCAGGGAATGATGATCTGGCATGCCGCACCGAGCAGGCACAGCACCAGGATCAGCGGCTTCTTCGACTTCATGCGGTCCGACAACAGCCCGAACAGGATGGCACCGGGAACCGACGCCCACGGCACGAGCGAGGCGATGATGCCGGTCTGTGCCGCCGGTACCTCCCGGACCTGCTGCAGGTACAGCGGCAGCCAGGTGAGCATGTTGAAGAACCCGTACAGCGAGCAGAAGATCAGCACGTAGGCCAGCACGTGGTTGGTGGTGAACAGGCCACGCCAGCCCACATTCCCGGTCGCGCCGCCGGTCGGGACCGACTTCGCCCTGCGGTCGATCGGCCCCAGGAAGTACTGGATCAGCCCGGTGACGACCAGTGTCGCGACACCGAAGACGAAGAAGACGGTCTGCCAGCCGAGGTTGAGATCGAACGCCAGCACGCTGGAGCCGATGAATCCCAGTGAGATGCCCAGGGCCATGCCGCTGTTGATGATCGCCGCGGAAAGCCCGCGGAACCGCCGGTCGATGGTGCTGGACGCGATCCCGTACGCGGGACCGTAGTACGTTCCCTCGCCGAACCCAGCGAAGGCCCGGACGAGCAGGAACACCATGAATCCCGGGGCGATCCCGCTGAGGAACGTGCCGATCGCGAAGAGGGCGTAGCCGATGACGATCGTGCGGACCCGTCCGAATCGGTCGGCGAAGATGCCGGCCGGAAGCTGCATCAGGGCGTACGCGATGAAAAACACCGTGGACATGAGGCCGAGCTCTGCCTTGCTCAGCCCCCACTCGGTACCGATCACCCCGGTGATCGGGCTCAGCACCGTGCGGTCGGCGTACATGAACACCCATCCGAGGCACAGGAGGGCAGTCACCGTGTAGGGCCCAGGCTGCCGTCTGCGCCGGGTGTCCACGGCGTCCGTCGTGTTGCTGTTCTCTTGCATGGCGAATTGCCTTCGCTGTCGGCCAGCCCGCACCGCACGGTCATCCGGTGCTCGGAGACACCGTGATCACGTGGACGTCTGCGGCCACGGTCGAGGTGGAAAAGGCTGGATGGTCGGACCAATTGCGGACTGAACATACGGGTCGACGAGCGCCGTATGTTCAGGCAGATGGGGTTCGCGCGAAGCCTTAACGCGGTCTTTACGCGAATCAGCCGAAGCGGATGTTGCAGACATGCTGCCGACACAAATCTGTAACCGAAGCCTCGTCCGGGCAGGTCAAGCGGGGTGTTGGTACTCGTGCAGGAGGCCGCCCAGGCGCTCGCGTTTGCGTATTCCGATCTGTCGGTTTGGCGTACTCGATCGAAGCGTCGTACACCCCTGCGAGGGCATGGCCCTGGGCCACCGCTCCGCCGCCAGGCCACGGATCCGTGGCGGGGATACCGCTGAGCTGCGTCTGCTGGTGCCGACTCGACCGTCTGCCCGGCCTTCTGGCGGTACAGAGTCACCAGCGCACGGCGGACCAAACCATGAGCGACAAGGTCATGATCCTCCCCCGGCTTCGGCCGGCTCGACGGCACGCTGCGTCCACGCGAGTGCAGCCAGCTCGTTTCCCGAGTCCTGCATCAGCCAGCCGACGTCCTCGGCGTACCCGACGCCGCCCAGGCCGGCCACCACGGAGGCGGCTCCTGCGGCCATCACCTGCCGGCGGCCCATCGGCCGGAACCAACTCTGCTGTAGTGGACGAGCCCGGCGAGACCGGCAAGCGTGACCCCGGGGGCGAGACGCAGCCTCCGCAACTCCTGCCCCAACTGCTCGGACTGTTCGGGCTGCTGAACCATGTGACTCGTCTGATCCCGTGGAGACGGCCCCGGCCGTTTCCGGTCAACGCTCCTATGGCGCACCGCCGGTGACGTCGCGCGCGGGGGCCGGGACAGAGCAACGAACAGGATCGTCGGTCCCTGTCGCAGTGGCAGTGACTACCACAAGTGCCGCTATTCGCACGGCTGATGCCCTGGTGTCGCTGGCCGGACAGGTGCACACCCGTAACCATCCGCCCCAATGATTAACGGACAACCTGCAAGTAGGAAATCGGCCGGTAATGCGCTGACTGTCTCATCCCCTCCATGCGATGTATACAGGACACAATGCGAGCGGCGGGGGTGTTCACAGCCCTCGAACGGGGCGGGCTGGCCGGGGACTCCGATGTCGCCGCGCTCCCCGGCGTCGTGGGCCTGCGCCTACGCATCGCGGCTGGTGAGACCGCCTCGCGCTGCTGCGGCTCTGCGTCCATGGCGCTGGTCGCCGCCGCGCCCACCGACCCGTCATTGCCCGAGGCCGTGGCCGCGGCTCTGGACGGGCTGGCCGCGGGCAGTGCGGTGGCCGCCACCGCACTGGACGAACTGGTGGGCGGATGGATCGCGATGCCGGGCCGGGACGTCGAGGTGGCCGCCAGCGCCGACCTGGGGCATGACGCCGTGGTGGCCGTCGCCTTCGACGACGCCGTGGCGTTCCTGCTGGCCGACCACGACGACCGCCTGGTCGTCCACACCACGGCGGTACTCGCCGGAAGCCCGGATGCGGCAGGCGAGTCGGCCGGCCCGCCGGCCGGCTGGCAGGTCGTGGCACACCAGGTTCCTTCCGTGCCGCTGCTGATCGCAGCGCCGCACGCAGACGACGGGAGCTGCGCGGCATGAGCGAGCGACTGGTACTCACCCACGGCTGTTCCCTGTCGAACTTGCCGCTGTTCGTCGCGGTGGGGGAGGGAATGTTCGCCGACGAGGGTCTGGAGGTCCACGCCCCCTACTTCAACGACATCACCTCCACCGCGGAGTTGCTGGCCACCGGGGTGGCGGACCTGGGCACCGCGGCCTTCACCCAGCCACTCATCGACGCCTTCCGCAACGACCCGCCGGTCCTCGTGGGCGGCAGCGGTCTGATGGGTGTCGCGGTGCTGGCCCAGCCGCATGTCGACAACGTCGCCTCGCTGGCCGGGCAGCCCGTCGGCACCTTCCGTTCGGACCCGATGGAGGTGCTGCTGCACGACGTGCTGGCCGCCGCCGGGCTGGGCATGCAGGACGTGGGACTGCGCTACTTCGACATCCTGGACGAGGCTATCGACGCATGGCGGTCCGGCGAACTGACGGCCCTGACCCTGGCCGAGCCGTACGCCAACCGGATGCGCGGCGAAGGCGCGCGGACCCTGTCCTACGGCACCGAGTTGTGGGGCGACCCCTTCCCCGACACGGTCCTGGTCGCCTCCGCCAAGTTCCTGCGCGAGCGCCCCGATCAGGTGCGCTCGGCACTGCGCGCCATGCTCAGGGCGGAGCGGCTCATCGCGGCCGATCCGGTCGCCGCCCTGGAGCACGCACTCCCCTTCTATCCCGGCTTCGGCGTCGAGGAACTGGCCGAAGCCGCCCGCCTGCAACCCGCCTGGGTGGACATCCGGCCGCTGCGCTCGGTCGTGCTCGGCCGGTGGGACAGCCTGCGATCCCTCGACCTCGTACCCCGTGACGCCGAGGCGCCCACCGGTGCCATCGCCCTGGACCTGCTCGACGCCGAAATCGGCGCCGCGCCTGCCTCCCCCGCCCCTCTGGCCATCCCCTCCATCCCCGCCCCGCCCCCCGCCACCCCCGTCAAGGAGAAGTCATGACCGACAACCGCCCCGGCATCGCCGGGACTTCCCTGGACCGCAGGCAACTCTTCCGCCGAACCGCGGCCGCCGGCGCCGCAGTGGCCATACCGTCCTGGCTGCTCACCGCATGCGGCAGCGCCCAGTCCGGCTCCACGGCGAGCTCGGGCGGCGCTGCCGGCGCCAAGCAGACCCTGAAGGCGACACACGGCACCGGTCTGTGCAACCTGAGCATGTTCCTGCTCAAGGAACGCGGGCTGGCCAAGCCCGACGTCGACGTGCAGTTCGTGGTGACGCCGACGAACGCCGACATCGTCACCCTCTTCGGTGCGGGTCAGGTCGACATGTCCCTCATCCCGTACACCCAGTTCATGACGCTGCACGACGCCGGTGCTCCGGTGACGATCGTGGCCGGAGGCGGTGTCCAGGGCTGTGTGATCGTGGCCCAGCCGGGCATCAAGAGCGCGCAGGACATGCGCGGCAAGACGCTGGGCACCTTCCAGGCCGACACGCTGGAGATGCTGCCCTACGACTACCTGAAGAAGGCCGGGATGTCCTTCAAGGACGTCAAGGTGCGCTACTTCGGCACCTCGCCCGAACTCGCTCAGGCTTTTACCAGCGGCTCGATCGACGCCATCTGCCACATCGAGCCCTACGCGACCCAGGCGCTCAAGGGGCGGCCCGGCTCCGTCAAGCTCTCCGACGGCACCGATGTCTACGGAACCGGCTACACCGACTGTGTGCTGGCGGTACGCAACCCACTGCTCCAGGAGAACCCGGATGCGGTCAAGGCCGTCATCAAGGGTCTGTTCAAGGGACAGCAGCAGACCGAACAGGACCGTGAGGGCGCGGTGAAGGCCACCACCGGTACCTACTTCAAGGCGAGCCTGGCCGACGTGCTGCTCGCCTCCACCAAGCAGCCCAACGTCACCGACCAGCGCGACAAGGCGCAGTTCATGCTGGACCGGGCCAAGAACATGATGGAGCTCGGCTACCTCAAGAAGCTTCCTGACGAGAAGATCTTCGACTGGACCCTCCTGGAGCAGGTCATCAAGGAGAACCCCGACCTGTACACCTCACTGAAGTTGAAGACCGCGTGACGCCGCCGACCGAAGGCCCTGTGGCCAGCGTGTCCGCGCCGGCCACAGCGGTGCAACAGTTGCCCGCCGTGTTGCGCCGCCGCGCCGTGTCCGCCGCCTGGTGGGTTGCGTCCGTCGCGCTGTTCGCCGGCCTGTGGGAGCTGGCCTGGGCCGTGGGATGGGCACCGGAACTGCTTCTCCCGCCGCCGCACATCTTCCTGAGCCACTTCTCCGCCCAGGCCAAGTTCTTCCAGTCGGACACCATCGGCCAGGCGCAGGGGGCGCCGCTGGTGGCGGTGGGCAGCACGGTGCTGGCCACCGTCGCCCGGGTGCTGTCCGGGCTGGCGATCGGGTTCGTGGCGAGCCTGGCGACCGGCATCCTGGTCACCCGGTTCAAGATCTTCAACAGGCTCTCGCTCCCCATGCTGACGCTGCTGGCGCCGATCTCACCGGTGGCATGGCTCCCGGTTGCGATCTTCCTGTTCGGCATCGGCAACGGACCGGCCGTCTTCATGGTGTTCGTCGGCGTCTACTTCGTCATGACGCTCGCGACCATCAGCGAGATCGAATCGGTGAGCGGGACCTACCTCAACGTGGCACGCACGCTGGGCGCCACCCGCAAGCAGATGCTGTTCCAGGTGGTGCTGCCGGCAGTCCTGCCCGGGCTGCTGCGCACGCTGCGGATGAATCTGTTCGCCGCGTGGATGGTGGTGCTCATCGCCGAGGCGGTGGGTGTGGGCAGCGGCCTGGGCCAGGTCGTGGTGCTGTCCCGCAACACCTTCAACGCCAGCCTGGTGTTCTTCACCATGGCCCTGATCGGGGCCACCGGGTACGTAATGGATGTGCTCTTCCGCCAGTTGCAGAAGCGGCTGCTGTGGTGGGCACCCGCCGGTCAGGGAAGGTGACGCGATGACACGGCACAATAGCGGCGCGGTGCGCTGCCGTTCGGTACGCAAAGTCTGGGCCGAGGGCACCGGCAAGGAGACCGTGGCCCTGGACGGCATCGATCTGGATGTGGCTCCCGGCGAGTTCGTGGTGATGCTCGGTCCCAGCGGCTGCGGCAAGTCCACCATGCTGTCGCTGATCGCGGGCCTGGAGCAGGCCACCGGCGGCTCGATCGAAGCCGACGGGGAACCGGTCGTCGAACCGGGACCGGACCGCTGCATGATCTTCCAGCAGTCGTCGCTGTATCCGTGGCTGTCGGTGGCGGAGAACGTCGGGTTCGGCCTGAAACTTCGCGGCCGGCCTCGCGCCGAACGCCGCCGGGTGGCAAAGGAGTTGCTGCGCACCATGGGGCTCGGCGACGTACTGGACAAGCACCCCGACGAGCTCTCCGGCGGCATGCGGCAACGAGCGGCGATCGCACGCGCGCTGGCGATGGAGCCGAAGGTCCTGCTGATGGACGAGCCGTTCGCGGCCCTCGACGTCCAGACACGCGCCAAATTGCAGGACTTCATCGGACAGGTGTGGCGGGACAGCGGCGCGTCGGTGCTGTTCGTCACGCACAGCATCGACGAGGCGGTGTCGCTCGCCGACCGGATCGTGGTGTTCACCGCCCGCCCGGGCAGGATCAAGGCGGTCATCCCCGTGGAGCTGGACCGTCCCCGGGACCCGCGCTCGCCGGAGTACCACCAACTGCACGACCGCCTCATCGACTTGCTCGCCGATGAGGTGGACAGGGCCTTCGCCCAACAGGAACAGGCGGCGTCATGAGTACGGTGCGGATCGCCGCGGCGCAGCTGCCCGCCTGCGCCGAGGACCCCTCGGCGAACCTGGCCGCCGTCCGGGTCGCGCTGCACGACGCGGCCCGGGCGGGCGCCGCCGTGGTGGTGCTCCCCGAGCTGGCGACCGTGCCGTACTTCGCCGCCGAGCCGGCCGGGGTGTACGACCACTGGGCGCAGCCGGTGCCGGGCCCGCTGACCGACGAGATCGGAGCCCTCGGCGCATCCCTGGGGATCACCGTGATCCTCCCGCTGTTCGAGTACGACCCGTCCACCGGCACCCGGCACAACGCGGCCGTGGTCCTGCGAGAAGGCCGGATCGTCCCGGCCGTCGACCGCGGGGGCAAGACCCACCACGTCGCCCGCAAACTGCATCTTCCCGTCGGCGACGACCCGCCACCGGGGTTCGACGAACCGGCGCACTTCACTCCCGGTGAGTGGCTGGGCGTACACGACCTGGGCACGCTGCGGCTGTCCACCCTGATCTGCTACGACCGCCGCTTCCCCGAGTGCTGGCGCGAGGCCCGCTCGCTGGGCGCGGATCTCGTGGCCGTGCCGGTGGCCGGCAGCGGCGGGGACAGCAGCGCCTTCTTCCTGGGGGAACTGTGCACCCACGCCCGGGAGAACGGCCTGTTCGCGGTGGCCGCCAACAAGGTCGGCACCGAATGGGTCGCCGGCAAGGCGGTGGACAACTTCGGGGAGTCCGCCATCGTCGGCCCCGACGGGGAGCTGCTGGCCCACCGCCGCGAGGACGAGGGCCCCGGGCTGGTGATCGCCGACCTCGACCTTGATCTGCTGGCCCTTACCCGCGAGCGGCTGCGCTACTTCGAGCACCGCCGCACCGACCTGTTCCCCGGGCCCCCCAGCCCACGCTCCTGACGGAAGGCCAGTTCGTGACAACCCTCTTCCGCAACGCACTTGTGGTCGCCATGGACGACACACACCGTGCCAAGCCCTTCCGCGCCGACGTACTGGTCGAGCACGACCGCTTCAGCGCGGTGGGGAAGGACCTTCCGGTGCCCGACGGCACCACCGTCGTCGACGCCACCGACCGCCTGCTGATGCCGGGCCTGGTCAACGCCCATGTGCACTCGTGGGAGGCGCTGTTCAAGGGACGCTACGACAACCTGCCCCTCGAACTGTGGATGCTGCTCGCCTACCCGATCCTCGGCCTGGAGCCGATGCCGGAACGGCTGGTGTATCTGCGGACCCTGCTGGTCGGTATGGAGTCGCTGCGCAGCGGCACCACCTGCCTGCTCGACGACGTGATCGAAATGCCGACACAGAGCATGGACGCGCTCGACGCGGTCTTCCGCGGCTACGAGGACATCGGCATCCGCGCCAACTGCTCCGGAAACATCGTCAACCGCCGTTACATCGATACCCTCCCCTTCGTCGACGAGGTGCTCCCGCCCGACCTGCTGGCCGCGGCCCGGGAGACGACGCCGCGAACCACCGACGAATACCTGGAGTTCAGCAAGGAGGCGCTGGCCCGCTACGACGGCCGCGCCGGACGGCTGCGGTACGTGATCGCGCCCAGCGGGCCGCAGCGCTGCACCGACGACCTGCTCGTCGCCGCCGACGAACTGTCAAAGCAGCACGACACCACGCTCCACATCCATGTACTGGAAACCAAGATCCAGGCCGTGACCGGAAGGGAGTTCTACGGCTCCACCCTGGTCGCCCACCTGGACCGGCTCGGGGTGCTCAGCGACCGCGCCACCCTGGCGCACGGCATCTGGCTCACCGACGACGACATCGCCCGCCTCGGCGAGAGCGGCGCATCGGTGGCGCACAATCCCCTCTCCAACCTGAAACTCGGGTCCGGTATCGCGGCCTGGCGTGCCCTGCTGGACGCCGGCGTCAACATCGGCCTAGGCAGCGACGGACTGTCCACCAACGACAGCGCCCGCATGCTGGACGTGGTCAAGTCCGCCGCCCTGCTGCACAAGGTCAGCCACCCCGACTACCGGACCTGGCCCACCGCCGACGAGGTCCTGTGGGCGGCTACCCGGGGCGGCGCCCGCTCGGCCCGCCTGACCGACGAGGTCGGGGCCATCGAGCCGGGCCGCAAGGCGGACTTCGTCGTGTTCGACCTCCGGTCGGTCAACTTCACGCCGCTCAACGACGTCCCCTCGCAGCTGGTCTACGTCGAGAACGGCGACTCGATCCGCGAGGTGTGGGTCAACGGTGACGTCGTCGTACGCGACGGCCGCTGCCTGCTGATCGACGAAGAGGCGGTGCTGGCCGAACTGCGGGAGCTGGCCGCCAAGTACATGGAGCGCTTCGCCGCCGTCGAGCAGGCCAACCAGGTCTTCGAGCCCTACGTCGCACAGATCTACCAGCGCTGCTGCGCCGAGCCCATGGGCATCAACCGCTGGAGCGGCGACGAGCGGACATGGCTCGGCGGCCCGGCGGCAAGGGAGGGCGGGGCATGAGCAGCCTCCTGATCACCGGCGCGCGGGTGGTCACAGCGGCCGACGACTACGTCGCCGACGTCCTCGTCGAGAGCGGCAGGGTGACCACCATCGGCGCGTCACTGCCGGCCGTCGCCGACAAGGTCATCGACGCCTCGGGCTGCTACCTGCTCCCCGGCGGCGTCGACCCGCACACCCATCTGGCCTCCCGCCTGGGCAGCGGCACCACGACCGCCGACGACTACGAGTCCGGCACCATCGCCGCCGCCTTCGGCGGCACCACCACGGTCGTCAACTTCGCCCAGCAGCGGCCCGGGCAGCACCTGCGCGCGGCCATCGAGGACGGCATGGCCGCGGCCGAGGGCAAAGCGGTCATCGACTACGGCCAGCACATCGTGATCACTCAGCTCGACGAGGGCTCCCTCGGCCAGATCGACGAACTCGCCGACGAGGGCGTCACCAGTGTCAAGCTCTTCATGGCCTATCCGGGCGAGCTCATGGTCGATGACGCCGTCCTGTTCCAGGTCCTGGAGCGGGCCGGCCAGGTGGGATCGCTGGTGTGCGTCCACGCCGAGAACGGGCCGGTCATCGATGTGCTGGTGCGCCGCGCCCTGGCCGAGGGACGCACCGGGCCGTCCTGGCACGGCCGCACCCGGCCCGAACTCGCCGAGGCCGAGGCCACCCACCGCGCCATCGCCGTCGCCGAGATGGCGGACGCACCGGTGTACTTCGTGCATCTGTCGTGCACCGAGGCGCTGGCCGAGGTCACCGCGGCCCGGGACCGGGGACGTCCGGTGTTCGCCGAGACCTGCCCGCACTATCTGTTCCTGGACTCCGGCGTCTACGACGACGAGAGCTTCGACGCCGCCAAGTACGTGCTCACCCCGCCGCTGCGGGATGCCTCCCATCACGAGGCCCTGTGGCGCGGCCTGCGCGGCGACGACGTGCAGGTGGTCTCCACCGACCACTGTCCGTTCTGCCTGAACGGACAGAAGACCCTCGGTCGCGGCGACTTCTCGAAGATTCCCAACGGAGGGCCCGGTATCGAGCACCGGCTGGCCCTGCTGTACTCCGGCGTCGTGGCAGGGAATCTGTCGCTGCGCAGGATGGTGGAGGTGTTCGCCGCGGCCCCGGCCCGCCTTTTCGGCCTGTACCCGCGCAAGGGTACGATCGCGGTGGGTTCCGATGCCGACCTGGTTGTCTTCGACCCCGCCGCCCGGACCACGATCAGCGCGGCGACGCACCACATGAACGTCGACTACAGCCTCTACGAGGGATGGAAGCTGACCGGCGCCGTCCGCACCGTCATCGCCGCCGGAGCACCGGTCGTGGAGAACGGCCTGTTCGTCGGCACCCCCGGCACCGGCAGGTACCTTTCTCGCCAGGCGAGCGGGCAGAGTTGAGTACCGTGTCCGATCCCCGATCCCAGAAGGTTGAACCGACCATGGACAGCAGGCCGAGCGACTCCGGCCTCAGCGAGGTGGGCGCCCTGCCGGCCGAGATCCGGCAAATGCACACCTACGACCACGTCTATCGGAGACTACGCAAGGCCCTGGCCACCGGCAACATCCCCGCGGGAACCCGCCTGCTGGAGACCGAGCTGGCCGCGCGGCTGGGCGTCAGCCGGACCCCGGTGCGCGACGCGCTGCGCCGCCTGCAGAGCGACGGGTTCGCCGAGCGCGGTGCCGGCGGAGGTCTGTGGTCCCGCCCGCTCGACCCGGAGGACGTCGAGAATCTGTTCCTGATACGTGCGGAACTCGACGAACTCGCGGCCCGGCTGGCCTGCGAACGAGCCAAGCCGGAACACTGGCAGGAAGCCAGGGGCTTACTCACCGCCATGGACGAGGCCGTCACCGTGCATGGCCCGGCCTCGAACGCGTTTATCGAGGCACACCTGGCCTTTCACACCGCCATCTACCGCATCGCGTTCGGGGCCCGGTTCGCCGGCTTCCTCGACAACCACCTGCTGCAGTATCTGGAGATCGCCGCCGACCTGAGCTACCAGCAGCCCGCGCACACCCAGCCCCCCGCCCACCAGCACGAACTGCTGCTGGGGGAACTGGCCAGTGGTGACACCGCGCGTGCGGTCGCCGCCGCCGAAGCCCACGTACGGCGCAGCGAGGCGGACGCCCGGCAGGCAGCGGCCGAACCCGAGGCGACCGCCTAGGCCGAGTTCCAGAAGTCGCGCCTGCCGCGGGACTTCTGGAGCGTAGCCAGTCCCACGGACACCCGACACCAGCACATCTCTTCCACTCCGCTCCAAGGGGCCGGCGCGCGATGACAGGTGCGCGCCACCGGCCCTGGGCCACAGCGGCCTGCCCCGCCCTCCCACGAAAGGTGCTTCCCATGAGACGCATGTTCCTCAACGGCACGGCCATGTCGGGCCAGAAGGACCATGGAGCCGTCAGCGGTGCCACGTTCCTCGGTCCGGCCCGCACCGCCGCCGGCTACCGCTTCTTCGCCGTGCGCGATTCCTTCCCCGGCCTGCTGCCCGTCGAGTCCGACGGGCTGTCGATCAACGGCGAACTGTACGAGATGCCCGACGAGATGCTTTTCGACGAGCTGCTGCCCCAGGAGCCCGAGGAACTCGAACTCGGCTCGATCCAGCTCGAGGACGGTTCCACCGTGCACGCGATGATCCTGCAGCCGGAGCGGATCGCCGGCCCTGACAAGGTCGTCGACATCGCCGACCTCGGCGGATGGCGGGCCTACCAGGCTCACCTGGCAGCGAACGAGCGTGCCGGTGACCTCCTCGGCCGCTGAGCGCGGACCCGTGACCGCCCAATCCGGCCCCCGGATCGACGGCGAACGGCTGTTGGCGCGAATCCGGCGGCTCGCTGCCATCACGGACGGCAGGCACGGCGGGGTGACCCGCCCGGCCTACTCTCCGCAGGATGCCGAGGCCCGTGACGTGGTCGCCCGTTGGCTGACCGAGGCAGGGCTGGCCGTCCGGACCGACCAGGCGGGCAACCTGTTCGGACGGCTGCCCGGTTCGGACGGCCGGCGAGCGGCACTCATCACGGGCAGCCATCTGGACACCGTCATGGAAGCCGGGCCCCTGGACGGCGCCTACGGCGTCCTGGCGGCCATCGAGGCGGCGGACGCGCTGCGTTCCGCCGGCCTCCGCCTCGGCCACGACCTGGTCGTCGCGGCGTTCAGCAACGAGGAAGGCGCCCGCGGGACGCCCGGAATGACCGGGTCCAAAGCGGTTGCAGGGCTGATCACCGCCGCGGACCTGGCCAGGGCGGACGACGAGGGAGTGACGCTCGCGGCCCGGATCGCGGCGGGCGGCGGCGATCCCGGCCGTCTCGGCGAAGCGGTCTGGGACGCGGCCGACGTCGCCGCTTTCCTTGAACTGCACATCGAGCAGGGGCCAGTTCTGGAAGGCCTCCCCCGGAGGATCGGTGTGGTCACCGCGATCACCGGGCAGGCCAAGGCCGACATCACCGTCACCGGCCAGGCCAACCACGCGGGCACCACCCCCATGGACAAACGGCACGACGCCGCCGTAGCCGCCGCCCACCTCGTTCTGGCCGTCCAGGCCCTGGCCGCGGACGGTCACGTGCAGAGGGCCACCACCGGCGTCGTTCAGACCGGACCCGGTGTCCGCAACATCGTCCCGGGCCGGGCGGTACTCGGCGTCGACGTCAGGGACACGAAACCGCACAGGATCACCGGCGCCCTGGAGCGGCTGGCGGACGCCGCTCGCGCTGTCGCCCGGCTGACTGGCACGACCGTCGAGCTGCGCCCCGGCCCGGTAGTCGCCCCGGTGCCGGCCGACCCCTGGCTGTCGGGATGCGTGGCGGCGGCGGCCGGCGAACTCGGTGTGCCCCCTCACAGTCTGCACAGCGGCGCCGGACACGACGCCCAGATCATGGCGCGGCTCGCGCCAACCGCGATGATCTTCATCCCCAGCATCGGCGGCCTGAGCCACTGCCCTCAGGAGGCGAGCACCCCCGACGACCTTGTCCTGGGCGCCGACACCCTGCTGCGGGCCCTGATCCGAGCCGACCGCACCGCTCCGTCATAGGACCATGCCGGGCCCCCGGCGGCTCCCGTTCCCGTCAAGCGCGCGCAAAGGCCCGGCCAGGTCGGCCTGCCCCCGTCACCGCGACCTGTTCCGCAGTCACCTTGCCCTCCAGCCGGGAGGCGGCCGCGAGCACGGCCTCGACGCCGGTAGGACCGCGCTCACTTCCGCGAGGAGACGTGGGCGGCGACGACTCGCCATCCCTCGGGGAGGCGGACCCAGGCCTGGGACTGGCGGCCGACTCCGGGGACGCCGTCGCGGGTGAAGGCCATGCTGGTCACCGCGAAGTCGTCACCGAAGGTCGTCAGCTCGGTCCGGCCGGGGACGCGGTCGAGACCGGCCGCCGGACGGGCCCGGCGGAACTTTGCGATCTCGTCGTAGCCGAACAGCTCTTCGCCCGCGCCGAGCCGGACGGTGTGCGGGCGGTCCAAGAACAGCTCGTCCAGGACTGCTATGTCGTTCGACGTGAGCGCTTTCTCGTAGCGCTCGAAAGCCGCGCTCAACCCGGCCAGTGCGGTGGGATCGTTGACGCTCGGCCCGGACGGGACCGCGGATTCGACGGCCTTCTCTTCGCGTACAGGGAAGGTCAGCTTGCCGGCCAGGTAGGCGAACACCGGGCCGAGCGCGTTCATGGCGACCACGGACACCCAAGCCGCCCAGGGGTCGCCTGCCTTGAAGCCGAAACCGCCGAAGAAGGTGGCGAAATAGGAGGCGAAGCCGAAGAACATCCCCGGGATCAGCGACAGTGCCCTGAGCCTGCCGGAGTACATGAGCGCGCTGTTGACGACGAAGATCGTGCCGGCCAGTACCGTGTCCTGGGCGAGACGGCTGCTGCCGAGGCTGTCGCCGATGTGCTGCATGATCAACACGATGACCATGGCGAAGAACGATCCGGCGGGCATCGCCGCCCACAGCCGCTTGGCCACGGCCAGGCTCGGTCCGCCGGCGAGGTGGGTCCCGGCCCAGGAGATGAAGATCGCCCAGGGCGGCAGGTTGAGCGCAGTACCGCCGATGAAGGCGGTCGTGGCGGCGAGGATCGACGCCGCGATCTCATGGGGAATGCGTTCGCGCACAGCGGTCTCCTTCAAGACACCGGGGACATAAGAGATGTGACGGCTAATCAGGCTGCGGGGAAGAACAATTCGGTGCGGCGCGTGGTACGGGCGACGACACGCCCGGCCTTGATGACGGCCGTACGCACCGGGCGGTCCAGCAGAGCGTCGGCGACCCGCCTGGTGTCCAGCACGACCAGGTCCGCCTGGGCGCCGGGCCGCAGCCCGTAACGCTCCGCGACGCCGACCACCCGGGCCGCCTCGGTCGTCGCCATCGCCAGGACCCGGGCGAGGTCGTCGGGGCTGGACAGATGGCCGGTCTGGGCCAGGAAGAGCCCGATGTCGAGCAGGTCGGCGTTGCCGTACGGAGTGAAGGCGTTGCGTACGTTGTTGGACGAGAAGGCGGTGGTCACCCCGGCGTCCCACAGCTCGCGCACCGGGGCGATGCCGCGCCGGGTGTTCACCTCGTCCGTCCGCCCGCCCAGGTGCATGTCGGTGGCCGGCAGCGGGACCACGGCTACACCCGCTGCAGCGAGCTTCGCCAGCACGGCGCGCCGCTCGGCCGGCGGCCGGCCGGCCAGCGAGGTCATATGGCCCAGGGCGACCCGGCCGCCCATCCCGGAGCGCGCGGTGGCCCCGGCGATGTACTCGGCCATCGCGAAGCGCGGGTCGGAGGCGTCGTTGCCGAAGTCGGCGTGCAGGTCAGCGGGGACGCCGAACTCCGCGGCCAGCTCGAAGACCAGGTCCACGTGGCGCCGGCAGTCGTCCAGGTCCGCCTCGTTGTAAGAGCAGCCGCCGATGACGTCGGCGCCGCGCCGCAGCCCCTCGCGGAGCAGGTCGAGCGTTCCCGGTGCCTTGATGATGCCTTCCTGCGGGAAGGCGACGACCTGGAGTTCGACGACCTCCTGGTACTCCTCCTTGAGCTCCAGCATGACGTCCAGCGCCATCAGTCCGATGATGGGGTCGACATCAGGGTGGGCCCGGATGACGGTCGTCCCATTGGCGACCGCGGACTCCAGTACGGCGCGCGCGCGTTCGCGTACCGCTTTCGGGGTGAAGGAGCGCTTCAGCTCCCCGGTGACGGCGATCGCTCCCGCGAGGGAGCCCTCCAGGTTGGGCTTCTCCCGGTCGAGCAGGGCCTTGTCCAGGTGGAGATGAGACTCGATCAGACCGGGGATGACGACGCGTCCGGCGCAGTCGAGCTCTTCGGCGCCCGCCAACGTCTCCACGGGGGCGGCAAAGTGGGCTGGGGCGGCGGGCGTGATGGAGGCGACCAGTCCGTCGCGCACCACGATGTCTACGAGTCCGCTGTCATCGGCGATGCGCGCGTTCCGGAGTATGAGGTCTCGCATACAGCCCTTTCCATGGTCCGGCGGCCCGCTGAGAGGGCGGACAGCGAAGACGTACGCGGTTTATGTACAGGCCACGTATTGCGCGAAAACGACCGGGATGCAACGGCAGTGTTTCCGGATGCTCATTACCCCAGGCCGGAACCGCCGTACGGCGCCCAACGGTTCCAGCAGGGCGGGGACCTGGGGATCTCCGGCTTCCTCCGACCACGTCCTCGTAGACCGCCCGGCCGAGCGCCTGGCTGTGACCCGACTGCGCTCCCCGCCGTGCCCCCGTGTCCCCGTTCACCCACGACTGAATACACTTGCCGCCTCCACCGGGAAGGATTGATGTGGTGAACGTGCTGCAACCAAGCAGCGGTACGGTCGAGGGCGAGTCCTACGTGCGTTCCGCTCCTGAACGGACGCCCACGGCCGGCCCCGCGAGTCTTGGGGAGCCGGCGTGCTGAGGACCGGCATTGACCCCTTCGTCGACTGGATCCCGAACTCCATCCCGCCCGCACAGGCCGAGGACGGGCCGCTGCGCGGGGTACGCCTAGCGGTCAAGGACGTGATCGACGTCCAAGGCCTGCCGACCGGCGCGGGGCATCCGCTCTGGCTGGAGACGCACGACCCGGCGGCCCGCGACGCTGAGGCCGTGGCCCGGCTGCGCACGGCCGGGGCACTTGTCGTCGGCAAGACGCACACCGACGAACTCGCCTACAGCCTCGGCGGCACCAACGCCCACTACGGCGTCCCGGTCAATCCCGCCGCTCCCGACCGGGTGCCCGGCGGCTCCTCCAGCGGCAGCGCCTCGGCGGTCGCGCTCGGGGCGGCAGACCTGGGCCTGGGCACCGACACCGCCGGGTCGGTCCGGGTGCCCGCCTCGTACTGCGGCCTCTACGGGTTCCGTCCCACGCATCGGCGGGTCTCCCGCACCGGAATGGTGCCGCTTGCTCCTTCCTTCGATGTCCCCGGCCTGCTGGCGCGGGACCCGGCCGTGCTCGACGCGGGCGCGCGGGCACTGCTGGAACCGGCACACAGCCACCACCCAGCGAACCGGCTGCTCGTACCGGAAGACCTTTGGCCCGTCGTCGACGGACCGGTGCGCGAGGTTTTGCAGCCACTGCTCGACCTGTTCTGCTCGGCGCTGCCGGTGGACCGCACGCCCCTGTTCGAGACTCTGCCGGACGCTTGGCAGCAGACCCGTGCGGCCTTCGCCACTGTCCAAGGGGCCGAAGCGTGGGCGGCCCACGGCGCGTGGATCGGCCGGGAGCGGCCCCGGTTCGGCCCGGGGGTGACGGAGCGTTTCCGGGTGGCCCAAGGCATCACCCCGGACCAGGCCCGCGGGGCACGCGCCGTGCTGGCCCGGACGGCGGCGCTGCTCGCCGGGAGACTGGAAGGCGGCGGGGTACTGGCGCTGCCCACAGCACCCGGGCCCGCTCCGCAGCTGGGCGTTCCGGCCAGGCCGGAACACCGACTCGCGACCGTCCTGCTGACCTGTCTGGCCAGCGTCAGCGGCGCCCCGGCGCTGAGCGTCCCCGGCGCGGTGCTCGACGGCGCGCCACTCGGACTGTGCCTGGTCGCGGCGCCGGGCGCGGACGAAACCCTGCTCGACCTGGCCTCGACGCACCGTCACCGTCGTCCACAGTCATCGGCAACAGGCCTTTGAACGCCAGCGTGTTCGTGACAGCAAGGTAGGCCAGGCGCAACAGCACGGATGGTCATGATGCCAGCCCGCCCGCCCTGTTCTCCCCAATCTCGGCGAGCTGTACCAGGCGGGACTGGTCACCTATGCGGAATTCCGCGCGAAGAAGGCCGAGTTGCCGGCCTGGCTGTGACGGCCGGGGCCCAACTGCGGGACCCCGGAGGTGAACGGGCAGGACGGACTTCTGGGGCCCGCCCGACGCGGCCTGGGGCCATCACAGCCGGGTGACTTTGCCATGACCGACCGGCCGCGGCCGCCGTAACGCCCCAGGCCGACGATCACCGGTAACAAGGCGGTTACATGGCAGAAAAAAACAGCAGTCTAAATAGGTCAGGCGTCTGGCACTGAGCGGAGGGCCAGCCTCGGACAATTGGATCGGAGCCATGGCACAGTCGCAGGAGCACGGCGGAGACCCTCGGTGACCGTCGGCCCCGCAACCCAGCCGTGCCCACGACTCCGCCGGACCTCCCGGCCCGGAGCCCGGAACCGCCGGGCGACCCCCGGCTCCCGGCCCGCGCCCGCCCCGTCACCGCCGACAGCGTCCAGGTGACCGCCGGACACCGCGAACCGGCGCGCAACGCGAACCACCCCGTCACCACCCCGCTCGCCGGTCCACGCCGCCGGAACACCGAGGCGTCACCGGCGCCGAGTTCCCCTCCCGATGCCGGTCCGGTGACCGGCCGTTCGGCCTGCGCACCGCCGCGCGGCGTCTCCGCGCCACCGAAGCCTGCCGCTGGTGACGACCGGATGCCGCCAGGGGTGACAGCTCTCGCCGGCAGCCCGTCGGCCGGGGAAGGCAGCCCACCGCATCCCGACTCCGCTCGAAAGGTAGTCCGACGTGGCCGAATACCGACTTGATCCGGCACCGGAGACGGTGACCGACGTCTTCTCCAGCGAACTCTCCCCGGTGCTGAGCATCGACCCGGGGGACACGGTCGTCGTCCGTTCCCTGGACGCGCACGGCTATCTCGAACGTCAGAAGACCCCCGGCGAGGCCCGGCCGAAGATGTTCGACGCCTGGCGCGGGCATTGCCTGGCCGGACCGATCGAGGTGCGCGGTGCGCGGCCCGGGACGGCCCTCGCGGTGCGCCTGGAGTCGCTGACCCCCGACGAATGGGGCTGGACCGTCGCCGCCGCGCACGACACCCCGCTGAACCGCCGGCTGGGCTTGGGCGACACCGCCCCGTCCTGGCTGCTGTGGGAGCTCGATACCGAGCAGGGCACCGGCACCAACCAGTACGGACACAGCGTCGGCCTGGCGCCCTTCCTCGGCGTCATAGGGGTGCCGCCCGCCGAGCCGGGCGAACACTCGACCGTCCCGCCCCGGGTGTCCGGCGGCGGCAACATCGACTGCCGCGAACTCATCGCCGGTTCCACCCTCTTCCTCCCGGTCACCGTGGACGGCGCGCTGCTGTGCGTCGGTGACGGCCACGCGGCCCAGGGCGACGGAGAGGTCTCCGGAACCGCCATCGAATGCGGCATGACAACCCGCCTCACACTGGAACTGGAACCCGCCCCGCCGGTTCCCACCGTGCACGCGGTGACCCCGACGGGCCGGATCACCTTCGGTTTCAGCGAGGACCTGAACGAGGCCTCCGCTCAAGCCCTGGACGCCATGCTGATCTGGATGCAGGCGTCCTACGGCCTGGAGCGGGCCGCCGCCCTGGCCCTGGCCAGCACCACCGTCGACCTGCGGGTCACCCAGGTGGTCAACCAGACCTGGGGTGTACACGCAATACTGGCGAACGGAGCTGTGCGATGACCTGGAACGTGACCGAAGGAGCTTTCCAGCTTGGGGACTTCGAGGTGGAGAAGGGCGGTGTCATCCAAAACGCCCGGCTCACCTGGCGGACCCATGGCACCCTGAACGACGCCCGGGACAACGTGATCGTCTACCCGTGCAGTTATACCGCCGACTCCGAGGGCCTGAGCTGGCTGGTCGGCCCGGACGGCATCCTGGACCCGACCCGCTGGTTCATCGTCATCCCCGACATGTTCTCCAACGGCCGGTCCTCCTCCGCTTCGGACACCGAGGACTACCCGCCGGTGGTCACCATCCGGGACAACATCCTCGCCCAGCACCGGCTGCTCACCGAGCACTTCGGGATCGAACGGGTCGCGGGGGTCTACGGGTTCTCCATGGGCGCCATCCAGGCGTACCACTGGGCGGCGCTGTTCCCGGAGATGGTGGAGCGCGCCATGGTGGTCTGCGGCAGTTCCCGCACCGCCGTGCACAACAAGGTCTTCCTCTCCGGACTGCTGCGCGTCCTGGAGGCCGCGCCGGAACACCTGGGAGGGGGCCGGTTCTCCGCCGAACCGGTCGCCGCGGTGCGGGCGTTCTCGCATGTCTACGCCGGCTGGGGGCTGAGCCAGGACTTCTACCGCGAAGGGCTGTACCTGTCCGCGCTGGGGGCGCCGGACCTGGACACCTTCCTGAAGACGGACTGGGAGGACCGCTTCGGCGCGCTCAAGGCCGCCGACCTCTATGCGCAAGTGCTGACCTGGCACCACGCCGACATCAGCGACAACCCTCTGTACGGCGGGGACCTGACCGCCGCGCTGAAGGCGATCACCGCCAAGGTGCTGCTGCTGCCGGGCGAGACCGACCTGTACTTCCGGGTCGCCGACAGCGCCGCCGAGCTGCCCCACCTGGCCGACGCCGAACTGCGGCCCATTCCCAGCATCTGGGGCCACCGGGCGGGCAACCCGGCAGGCATTCCCGAGGACTTCGCCTTCCTGCGGGACGCCGTGCGCGACTGGCTGGACCGCTGACACATCCGGGGCGGAGCGGCACCGCCACCCGCCCCGGAGTTCGTCCGCGACCGCACAACGGGAGAGTGCGCAGCCGGACCCCCACGAGAAGGAGCTTTCCCCTTGTTCACCACCCGTCCCACCCTGCAGGGCACCTTCGGCATGGTGTCCTCCACCCACTGGCTGGCCTCGTCGGCGGCCATGGCCGTCCTGGAGGACGGAGGGAACGCGTTCGACGCCGCGGTCGCGGCCGGATTCGTCCTGCACGTCGTCGAGCCGCATCTCAACGGTCCCGGCGGTGATCTGCCGATCATCTTCGCGCCGGCCGGCGCCGAACCGACCGTGATCTGCGGTCAGGGTCCCGCCCCCGCCGGTGCCACCATCGCCCACTACACCGGGCTGGGCCTGGAACTGGTCCCGGGCACCGGCCCGCTGGCCGCCGCCGTCCCCGGCGCGTTCGACGCCTGGATGCTGCTGCTGCGCGACCACGGCACCAAGCGCCTCGCCGACGTACTGAAGTACGCCATCGAGTACGCCGAGCACGGGCACCCGGCCGTCGAACGGATCGGCCTGACCGTGGAGTCGGTGCGCGAGCTGTTCGAGGATGAGTGGACCACCTCCGCCGAGGTCTATCTGCCCGGCGGCACGTCGCCCGCGGCCGGCGCGCTGTTCAAGAACCCGGCGCTGGCCGCGACCTGGCGGCGGATCATCGCCGAGGCGGAGGCCGCCGGATCCGGCCGGGAGGCCCAGATCGACGGGGCCCGGCGCGCCTGGCGGGAGGGCTTCGTGGCGGAGGCGCTGGCCGAGTTCGCGGCCAAGCCCGTCATGGACACCTCGGGTGAGCGGCATGCCGGCACCTTGACCGGTGAGGATATGGCCGGCTGGTCGGCCACCTACGAGTCCCCCGTCACCTACGAGTGGAACGGCTGGACGGTCGCCAAGGCCGGTCCGTGGAGCCAGGGTCCGTCCTTCCTCCAGCAACTCGCTCTGCTGCCCGAGGAAGTCCCGGCGTACGGCAGCACCGATTACGTGCACACCCTTATCGAGGGCACCAAGCTGGCGATGGCCGACCGTGAGGCCTGGTACGGCGACGCGGCCGACGTGCCGCTGGACGACCTGCTGTCCGACAACTACAACACCGCGCGGCGCGCCCTGATCGGCGGGACCGCTTCCACAGAGCTGCGTCCCGGCAGCCCAGGCGGCCGGGAACCCCGGATCGCCAAGTACGCGCTGCGCGCGGCCGAGGGCGGGGCCACCGGCGGCGCTCCGGCTGCTGCGGGCGCCGGTGAACCGACCGTCGCCAAGGACGGCTCGACCCTGGGTGACACCTGCCAACTGGACGTGGTGGACCGCTGGGGCAACATGATCGCCGCCACCCCGAGCGGCGGCTGGCTGCAGTCCAACCCGGTCGTTCCCTCGCTGGGCTTCCCGCTCGGCACCCGGCTGCAGATGAACTGGCTGGAGCGCGGCCTGCCGAACTCGCTCACCCCGGGCCGCCGCCCCCGTACCACGCTCACTCCGTCGATGGCGCTGCGCGGCGGTACCCCGGTGATGACGTTCGGCACCCCGGGCGGCGACCAGCAGGACCAGTGGAGCTTCCACTTCTTCCTCGCGGTCGCGCTGCGCGAGCAGGTGCGCGGCGGGCTGGATCTGCAGGGCGCCATCGACGCCCCGAACTGGCACACCGACAGCTTCCCCAGTTCCTTCTATCCGCGCGGCATGCAGCCGGGCGGTGTGACCGTCGAGGGGCGGATCGGCGAGGACGTGATCGAGGGGCTGCGCGGCCGGGGCCACGATGTGACGGTGGCCGAGCCCTGGTCGGAGGGGCGTCTGTGCGCCGTCGCCCGGGATCCCGAGAAGGGCGTCCTCTCGGCCGCGGCCAACCCGCGCGGCATGCAGGGCTACGCGGTCGGCCGGTAACGGTAATCGCAGACATGGAACGAGGGGCCGCCGGATGGGCGGCCCCTCGTTCCATGGGCTGTCCGCCGCCGGGGTCAGTCGGCCACGGCGGACGATCCCACCGCCTTTTCCTCCCCCGTACCGGCCGGGTTGACCAGGTGGCAGGCGGTCGCGTGGCCGGTTCCGAGGAGTTCCGGCGACCGGGTGCGGCAGATGTTCACCGCGACCGGGCAGCGGGTGTGGAACCGGCAGCCGGCCGGCGGGTCGATCGGGCTGGGGATGTCGCCCCCGAGCACAACCCGCTGTCTGCGGCGCTGCTCGGCCGGGTCCGGCACCGGGGCAGCGGACAGCAGGGCCTGGGTGTACGGGTGCTGCGGATCGCTGAAGATCTGCTCGCGGGGCCCCGTTTCCACGATCTTGCCGAGGTACATTACCGCGATCCGGTCGGCCAGGAACTCCACCACCGACAGGTCATGGGTGATGAACAGGCAGGAGAAGCCCATGTCCTGCTGGAGGTCGCTGATCAGGTTGAGCACCGAGGCCTGGACCGACACGTCAAGTGCGGAGACCGGTTCGTCGGCGACCACCAGTTTGGGCTCCAGCGCCAGCGCGCGGGCCAGCCCCACGCGCTGGCGCTGCCCGCCGGACAGTTCGTGCGGGTAGCGGGACCGCATCTCGGCGCGCAGGCCGACACGTTCCAGCATCGCAGCGGCCCGCTCGTCGGCCTCGCGGCCCCGAGCCACCTTGTGGGACAGCAGTGGTTCGCTGACGATCTGTCCGATCGTGAAGCGCGGGTTGAGCGAGGAGAACGGGTCCTGGAAGACCATGTGCATGTCGCGGCGGAGCGGCAGCAGCATGCGGCGCGACAGCCGGGTGATGTTGCGTCCGTCCAGCGCGATGGTGCCCGAGGTGGGGTCGGTCAGCCGCAGGACGCACTTGCCGATGGTCGACTTTCCACTTCCGGACTCCCCCACCAGGCCCAGCACCTCACCCCGGCCGATGGTCAGCGACACACCGTCGACGGCGTGCACGACCTTACCGCGGCCGTCGGCCGGATAGTGCTTGACCAGCTCCGTCACTTCGAGGACGTTCCCCTTCACCGGCTACCTCCTGGAGCGGGTACTTCGGTCACCTTGGGACCGTCGAGTGGTTCCGGCACGGCCGATTCGCGTGTCGCTGGGTGGAAGCAGGCCGCCAGATGACCGTCGCCGTACGCGGTGAGTTCCGGCCGAGAGGCTGCGCAGTCGTCCTGTGCGTGGGCGCAGCGCGGGCGGAAGGCGCACTCGTCCGGGTCGGCGAACGGCTGCGGAACCATGCCGGGGATCTCGGTGAGCCGCCGCCGGCCGTCCGCCGCCGTGGTGGCGACCGACGGGATCGCTCCCATCAGTCCCACCGTGTACGGGTGCCTCGGCCGGCTGAACAGTTCGCCGACCGGGGCCTGTTCGACCGCCCGGCCGGCGTACATCACCACCGCCCGGTCCGCGATGTCGGCGACCACCCCGAGGTCGTGGGTGATCAAAATGATCGCGGTGCCCAGCCGGTCCCGCAGATCGCGGAACACATCGAGCACACCCGCCTGGATGGTGACGTCCAGGGCGGTGGTCGGCTCGTCGGCGATCAGTACCTGGGGCGAACAGGCGACGGCGATGGCGATCATCACGCGCTGTCGCATCCCGCCCGAGAGCTGGTGCGGATACTCCTTGATCCGCTGGGCCGGGGCCGGTATGCCCACCAGTTCGAGCAGTTCGACGGCGCGGGCCCGGGCAGCCGCCCGGGACAGGCCCTCGTGCCGGCGCAGCACCTCGGCGATCTGGAAGCCGACGGAGAAGCCCGGGTTGAGGGACGTCATCGGTTCCTGGAAAACGACCGAGACGTCCTTGCCCCGTACCTCCCGCATCTCCTTGTCGGTCAGGTCCGTCAGCTCGCGTCCGGCCAGCCTCACCGAGCCGGACAGCTTGGTGGACCCGGGCGGCAGCAGCCGCGGTACGGAGAGCGCGGTGACGGACTTGCCGGACCCGGACTCGCCGCAGAGCGCGAGGATCTCTCCCTGCCCCAGCTCCAGCGAGACATCCTTGACGGCATGCACGTCTCCGTCTTCGGTGTCGAAGGTCACCTTGAGGTCGGCGATTTCGAGGAGGCTCATCGGCCGCTCCTGGGATCGAGGACGTCCCGCAGGCCGTCCCCCAGCAGATTGAATCCGAGGGTGGTGATCGCGATCATGACGCCGGGCCAGACGGCGAGCCCCGGTGCCTGGTCCAGAAACTGCTGGGCGTCGGTGAGCATGACGCCCCAGGAAGGCGTCGGAGGCTGTACGCCAAGGCCCAGGAAGGACAGGGTGGACTCGCCGATGACCGCCGCCGGGATCCCGATGGTGGCCTGCACGATCAGCGCGTCGGCGGCGCTGGGGAGCACATACCGGTACAGGATTCCCATGTCGCCGACGCCGTCCACGACGGCCGCCGCCACATAGTCGGTCTCGCCGGCCGCCAGCACCTCGCCACGGGTGATCCGGACGATCCCGGGGATCTGGGCGACCCCGAGCGCGATGATGACGTTACGCAACGAGGGCCCCAGGATGGCGGCCATGCCGACGGCGAACACCAGCGCGGGGAACGCCAGCACCACGTCGACCAGCCGCATCACCACCGGGTCGAGGACCTTGCGGTAGAAGCCGGCCACCAGACCGATCGGCACGCCGACCGCCATCGCCAGCAGGGTGGAGAAGACCCCCGCCTCCAGCGAGGTGCGCGCCCCGTAGGCGATCCGGGCCAGGGTGTCGCGGCCCAGGTCGTCGGTGCCCAGCGGATGGGCGCCGGAGGGTGGGGCCAGGGTCGCCGCGTAGTCCTGAGCCGCCGGGTCGCCGGTGACCAGCGGCCCCACGATCGCGAGGATCAGGAACAGCCCGACCATCACCAGTCCGGCCATGGCCATCGGACGGCGCCGGAAGCGCCGCCACCGGCGGGCGAGGCGGCCCGCCCGGCCGGGTGCCTTCGCGGGGGCGGGTTTCTCCTGGTCGCCCGATACCGGGGATAGCAGCCTTTCGGTCACCGGGCACCTCCTGACAGCCTGATCCGCGGGTTCAACAGTGCGTAGGCGACATCCACCAGGAGGTTCACCACGACGTAGCCCACGACGGTCACCAGCACCACGGACTGGATGACCGGATAATTTCGGTCCAGCACGGCATCGACGGTCAGCTTGCCGAACCCCGGGATGACGAAGATCGACTCGGTCACCACCGCACCGCTGATCAGTTCCCCGAGCTGGAGGCCGAGGATCGTCACCACCGTGGTCAGGCTGTTGCGCAGGGCGTGCACCCCGATGACCTTGCCCTCCGCGATGCCCTTCGCGCGGGCGGTTCTGGTGTAGTCGGCGGCCAGCGAGTTCAGCATCGCCGCCCGGGTCTGCCGCATCAGCACCGCCGCGAACCCGGTGCCGAGCACCGCGACGGGCAGGATCAGCCGGCGCAGGTTCTCCAGCTGGTCGTCGGAGAACGCGACGAACCCGGAGGCGGGCAGCCAGTGCAGGTTCACCGCGAACACCAGGATGCCCAGCAGACCCAGCCAGAAGTGCGGAACCGAGAGCCCGACCAAGCCGAACGCGGTGGCGAAGTAATCCGCAGGCCGGCCTCTGCGGGCGGCGGCGATCACACCGGACAGCACGCCGATGCCGATCGCCACGATCATGGAGAGCAGGGCCAGTTCGAAGGTGATCGGCAGCCGCTCCATCAGGATGCCGGCGACCGGCAGCCCGTCCTTGGTGGACCTGCCGAGGTCACCGTGGAGCAACTGCCCCAGGTAGTCCACGTATTGCAGCGGCAGCGGCTTGTCGAGGCCGTACTGGTGCCGGATCGCGGCGATCACCTCCGGCCCGGCCTCCTGCCCGGCGAGCACCCTGGCGGGATCGCCGGGCAGCGCCCTGATCCCGAAGAAGATCAGGACGCTGGCCAGGAAGAGGACGATGACCGCCGCTCCGGCACGGCGCAGAATGAACAGTGTCACGAAGAATCGCCCTACTTGCTGTCCGCCGCGTAACCGGCGGCCTTGACGCGCGGGAGTCCGTCTGCGTAGTACTCCACGCCGGCGATGTCCTTGTTCAGACCCATGAAGTACTCGAGGTGGTACAGGTAGATCGTGCCGCGGAGTTCCGCCTGGCGCGCGATCGCCTTCGCGTACAGGGCCTTGCGCTGTGTCAGGTCGGTCTCGACGGAGGCCTGGTTGATCGGGTCGTCGATCCCCGGGTCGGACAGGCCCGGGTAGTTGACGGCGCCGCCGGTGGTGACCAGGTTGGTGAGGTTGCCGTCCGGGTCGACCCGTCCCGACCACTGTTCGATCATCGTGTCGAAGGTCCCGGCCGCGCCTTGTTCCAGGCCGGTGGCGAAGTCGATCGGCCGCACCTTGACGTCGAAGCCGGCTTCCTTGGCCATGCTCTGGATCACCTGGCCGAGCCGTTGGTCAGTGCTGTTGTCGGGCACCTGAAGGGTCACCGGGATCGGCGTCTTGACCCCGGACTGGGCGACCAGGGACTTGGCCTTGGCGACGTCGTGCGGGGTGCACGTGGTCTCGGTGCGGAACTCGCTCTTGAGCGGGATCGGGCTGCAGTCCGGCTGGTAGAGCCCGTTGTAGACGGCCTTGTTGATCGCCTCGCGGTCCAGGGCCAGTTCGAACGCCTCACGCAGCTCCGGGTACTGGGCCAACGGGGTGTTGACCTTGCCGGGCTTCTCCGTGGAGCCGTTCACATTGCCGATGTTGACGTCTATCGAGGTGTAACCGAACCCACCGCCCGCGACCACCTTGAGGTTCGGGTCGCCCTTCACCCCGTTCACCGAGGTGGTGGCCAGGTTGTCGGCTATCTGTATATCGCCGGACTTCAAGTTCGCGGCACGCACATTGGGGTCAACAATGATCTTGTAAATGACGCGGTCGAGCTTCACCTTGGACTCGTCGTAGTAGTACGGCGACTTCTTGACCACGATCTGGCTGCCGGAGGTACGGCTCTCGAACGCGAACGGTCCGACACAGACCGGCGCGGTGCCCAAGTTGTCACCGAGCTTGTCCAGCGCCGTCGGCGACATGACCATCCCGGCCCGGTCTGCGAGCTGCGCGGTGAGCGGCGTGAACGGCCGGGACAGCGTCAGCCGCACCGTCGTCGGGTCCACGACGGTCACCTTGGAGACGGCCGCCACATCCGACCGACGGGCGGATTTCGACCACGTACGGTGCCGGTCCAGGGACTTCTTGACCGCCGCCGCGTCGAACGGGGTGCCGTCGTTGAACTTGATCCCACTGCGCACCTTGATGGTGGCGGTCTTCCCGTCGGCCGACATCTGCGGGAGCGCGGTGGCCAGCTGCGGCACCAGCTTGGACTGGGAGTTGATGTCGTAGAGCTTCTCGCAGATGCTCGTGAACACCTCGCGCCCGACCAGGGTGGTCCCGCTGCTCGGGTCCAGCGCGTCCGGGTCCGCGTTCAGCGCGACGGTGAGCGTTCCGCCGTTCTTCACGGCGCGGTTGTCCGAGGTGGCGCGGGAGGGCGCCGTGGTGGTACCGCCGCTGCCCGAACTGGAGCAGGCGGAGAGGGCGGTGAGGGACGCGAGGACGAGTGCGGCTGTCAGCCGTCGGACTTGCATGAACGGACTCCCTTTCACCGACGGCGAGTCGGTGGTTGTGCTGATCGGGTTTACGGACGGGGGCGGCACAACCGCACCCAGGCGGCGATGCCTGGTACGGGAGTACAGGGGTACGGCAGGCCCCGCGGCGGGACGTCTACCGTGCGGCGGAGCGGAAGACCGCGGCGACCCCGGAGCCGGCGCTGGAGCCGCCCGGCGTCTGGCTGGCGTCGTACGGGTTGACCACCTGGCCGCCAAGAGAGCTGTAACCGCTGGGCATGCCGGTGGTGAGGTAGTTGGCGAACTCGGTGAGGTTCAGCTTGCCCAGGACGACCGCGCCGGCTTCCCGCAGCAGCTTCACCAGGGGGGCGTCCTTACGGGGAAGGGAATGCTCCAGGGCCGGCGAACCCGCCGTGGTGGGCATGCCCGCCACGGCGATGTTGTCCTTGATGAGCACGGGAATGCCGAGCAACGGACTGCCCGGGCCGCCGCTCTTGCGTCGTTCGTCGCCGGCCTTCGCCTCCTTCAGCGCGTCCGGGTTGAGGGCGCGCACCGAGTTCAGCGCGGGCCCGTGCACGTCGACCGCCTGGATACGGTTCAGATAGGCCTGGGTGAGCGCAGCGCTGGTGATCCGGCCGGACTCCAGCAACCGGGTCAGCTCGGCGACCGTCGCCGTCTCCAGGTCGGCCGGGAAGGGCTCCTCGGTCGGCTCGGGTTCCGAAACGGCCGCCTCGGGGGCGGACTCCGCGGTGGTGGGCGCGAATCCGCCGGAGGCGTCCGGCAGAGCGCGGGTCAGCTCACCATGGCGAGCGGTGAGCAGACGCGTCAACCGATTGGTACTGATGTCGCGCTCCCAACTAGTCTCGTGTTGAACGATCCACTGGGCGTTCATGGAAGCCGCGATGTGTCTCGGCGCTATTTCCCGCCGGAGGCGATCGCGTTGCCAAGTCGTTCATGAACATCAGATACGTGAGATTTCGCCTCGGCTGCCGGATATCACCACGTCACCTCCGGCCAGGACGCCCGCCACGAGGGCTCTTCACGTCACGCCGACGTGAAGGACAGGTTCCGCAAACAGCAACGGGCTCCGAGGACTTGACCCGCGATCGGCCTCCCAGCATTCGAGCGGTACGTAGCCAGCGGACAATCCGTGACCTTCTACAGGTCAGGCGTTGCCCATCACGTGATCATTGGGGCTGACCAATGGCGCCGTGAACTGGCCGTCTCCAGAGGCGGACCCAGGCCGCGGAGGCACCTCCTGAGACTTCAGGTCCTGCGGTGCTCCATGGCCATGCGGACCGCCAACGTCGTTGTTGCTGCTGCACTCGGCATCGCCGGACCGGCAATGGGCGAAGCCGTAGCCGGGCCCGGCCTGACAGCGACGACGACCGTTTCGGTCAACGGCACGACCGGCACATGGGCGGCCCGCAATCCCCACGTCACGCCGGCAGCCAACGGCGCACCCGAACACCCCTCCGGCCTGAGGGCCGCGAGGCTCCATCCCGATTGCATCCCGGCGTAGACCGAAGGCGCTGCGCCGGCCCGCCCGGAGATCGGACTGTCGCAGATGGGGCTGTACGGACGCGCCGGCGACTCATCTCAGACCGACTCGCCGGGCGTCAGATACCGGTAGCCGTTGTCGGTCTCCTCGGCAAGCCAGCCGTTGACGCTGCTGAGGCCGCGATCGTTGATCTGGGCGTCGTGTATCGCGAACGCCCGCTGCGGTTTGATCGCCTTGACGAAGTCGATCGCCTCCGCCATCTTCAACCACGATCCTTGGACCGGAACCAGGAGCGTCTCGATCGGCTGCTCGGGGACGTGCAGCGAGTCACCGGGGTGGTAGATCGCCTCGTCGATGATGTAACCGAGGTTCGCGCAGTCTGGCCGGCCGCCGTAGATGAACGCGTGACGCCCGCCGACCGCCCGTACGTGGAAGCCGGCGGCGGTGAACTCCGCCCCGGAGAACACCCCAGTGACCTCCAGCCGTGGAATGTTCGCTTCGGCCGGGGCGTAGACCGGCACTCGGAGCCCCGCCAGGCGAAGGACATCGATGTGATCGGCGTGTTCGTGAGTCACCAGCACGGCGTCCGCGCCGTTCAAGGCAGCCGGCTCGCTCCACGTCCCGGGATCGATGACCAGCACCCGGCCATCGTGTTCAAGCCGTACACATGCGTGGGTGTACTTCGTGATCCGCATGGCGTCCAAACGTACGCCGGCCCGCCGGAGATGGACTGCTCTTGAGGTCCCGGGGGGCGATCCATAAGGGCTCGTCCAGTCGAGTCGACCCATCGAGGCCGGTCAGGTTGTCTGACCCGGGTGCCATGCTGTGCCGTCATGGATATCGAACAGTTCTGGAACCTGATTGAACAAGCTCGCGGCAGAGTCGCCGATTCGGCCGATGCCGAAGACATCGCCCACCAGGCCGCCGCGCGCCGACGTCCGTCCGCCGCCGTGGTGGAGGCCGACGGGATCGCGCCCTGCGTCTGAAACGATGACTTGGGCGGCCTGGCTCGACGTTTCGCCTCAGTCGGCAGTGGCGGCCCCCGTGGCCCGGTCCTGCGCGCCGGCCGCGCCCGAGGCCGGGAATTCCGTTTCGATGATGTCCAGGATGTGCTCGCTGATCCGCTTTGCCAGCAGCTTTCCCTTCTCCGCGCTCGCCTTGGTGGGCGAGGCAAGTACGCCACTCGCGGTGGACATCGTCGTGTCGATCGGCACTACGTCATAGGGCGGATGCCGAAGCGGCGCGTCGTCGCGGATCCGGTCTTCCCGGATGGCGCCGGGCCGCAGATAGGCGAACAGCGAGGTCTCGATGAGCGAGGCATGTTCCAGTTCGAGACCGGGGAAGCCATCCGGGAACAGCTCCGCCAGATCCTCTTCGGAGAACTGCGGCAAGCCCTGCTCCACCACCACAATCTTGACCTGCGGGTGGCGTTCGGAGACCAGGAAGGCCGGCTCGTACACGAATCCGGCATTCTCGAAGTGCCAGTTGTAGACAACGATGCGAGTGAAGCCGGCGCGCACGAGTTCGTTGAGAACGTCCTCCAACACCGCCATCAATGTGGTGGCGCGTAGCGAGAGCGTGCCAGGAAAGTGCTGGCCGCCACCGCTGCCGGGACGGGAGCGGTAGCCCAGCCGGAGCGCCGGTCCCACGACGAAGTGTCGTTCGGCCGCGGCCAGCCGCAACAGTGCCTGGGGGATCGCCCAGTCCGCGGACACCGGTAGGTGCGGGCCGTGCTGCTCGGTCGCCCCCACCGAGATGACCACGGGAGTATCCCGCCGGGCCTCCTGGTCGATCTCCTGCCATGTCATCCACTCGTACTCGGCGGTCCCTGCGCCGATCTGCGGACACATCAGGTCGTCGATCACTTCGACCCCTTCCTCGTCGTCACTCGCGACGCGCCCGGCGCTGTCGCATCGGTAATAAGCGGGTGGTTCCGGCCCCGTTTCACGGCGGTCAGAGGTTGTTCCATGACGCTCTCTGCCGCGTGATTTCGCGCCATTCCCGCCACGGGGGGCTGGTGTAGAAGCGGGCCACAGCGGCCTCGAGCGCCGCGGCGGCGGATTTGCGGTCCTGTTGCTCAGGGCCTTGTCGGCCGGCCAGGAATCGGCGTAGTTCCATCCGCATCGCGGAGCCGTCGACCTTGGTCGTCCGGCCGTCGGCGAAGACGAGTTCGCCGTTGACATACACCTGCCGCAACGCGGCGGGGCGTGCCCGTCGTACGACCGCATCGATCGGTTCGGCCGTTGGGTCCAGGTACGCGCCAGTGATCGATTCCCAGTCCAGCACCAGGAAGTCCGCGGCATAGCCCGGTTGCAGGCGGCCGATGCGGCCGGCAAACGGTGTGGTAGCCGCCGATCCCTCCAGCGCCATGTCCAGTGCCTGGGCCGCCGTGGTGCGCGCGGTGGTGTCCTGACCGGGTGCCTGGGCCAGCGCCCAGGCCAAGCGGATCTCGCTGAACATGTCGCGGTCGTCGGCCAGACCGGCCTCGTCGATCCCGAGTGCCAGCCGGACGCCATTCGCCCGTAGCCGCGCCGTGGGTGCCAGGCCGCTGCGGAGCCGCAGGTTGCTGCCGGGGTTGTGGCAGACGAGCGTGCCGCTTGCAGCCAGTAGGTCGATGTCGGATTCGTCGATCCACACGGCGTGGCCGAGGGTCAGCCGAGAGGACAGCAGTCCGCGTTCGTGCAGGTACCCCACTGCGGTGCGGCCGCCTGAGCGCTGAGCAGCGTAGACCTCTTGGTAGGGAGTTTCGGACAGGTGCATGTGCATACCGACGTCGTCGCGCGCGGAGATCTCGGCGGCGGCCAGCAGCATTTCCTCGCTGCACCAGTGCAGGTTCGCGGGCGCGAGTTGGATGGCGATGCGGCCGTCGGCGGCCCCGTGCCACTTTTCGCGTAGCCGCGTGTAGCTCGACGCCAGTTGCTCTTCGGGGGTTTCGTAGGAGGCGGGCGTCAACATGCGCACCGCCTCCTGCTCGGCCGGGGAGAGCGAGGCGATGAACTGCTCGTCGTCGGAGTACACGAAACGGTTCTGGTCCGTCAGTCCCCGGGAGTAGGACACCCTCATGCCGACGTCGGCGTAAGCCCGTAGGACGGCCGTGTCGTCCGCCTCGTACTGCTCGGGGTCGCCGTGTAGACGCCCGCCCAGGTGTTGGACTGTGGTGACGCCGCCGGCGAGAAGCTCCACGGCGCCGCACACGGTGTCGAGGTAGGGATCCACCGCCGGTGGCCCGTGCCTGCGGGCGATCCACAGTTCGAGCGAGTCGTCGGGCACCCCGAGCTGGGTGGGGGTGAGTCCGACATGGTGGTGAGCGTTGACCAGTCCGGGCATGATCAGAGAAGTGGTGGCGTCGATCTCGACCACGTCACCGTCGAGGTCGGGCAGGTCCGCACGCGGTCCTGCGTAGCGCACCATCGCGTCCTGGATGACGAGTGCGGCGTCGCGGATCATGTGTGAGGTGCCCTGGTGTGAACCGGTGAGCAGTCGTCCCACAAGAATCACTGTCGTGGTTGTCATCAAGCCCCACCGCCTCCTGCACTGTGAAAGAGCTTCGTCACGAAGCCTCCCTGCAGGATCACACTTCAGCGGTCATTCATCACATCCCCGTTAAGCGGCATGACGCACCCGTTAAGGAGTTTGGCGGGGGCCTGTTACCGGCAGTCCCCAAGGCGTTCCCGGCCTGTTCGGAGTGGCTTGATGTCTGATTCATCCGGATCTTGGGGTCACTGGAGTTGACGGCCCGTCAGGACCCCGGCCGAGAATGGAACATTACTGAGCTGCCGGAAGGCCCCGCCGGCGGCGTGGGCGCCCGGCGGTGAGGGGTGGCATACGATATGGACATCGATGTGTCACCCAGACGAAACAGGACTTCCCTAATTTCTGTCGAGCGACAGGGAACGTCCGTCGACTCCGCGGCATGGCCCGCACTCGGAAACTCGGCTTCCGCCAGGGGCACGAAAGAAGGCGTCCGACCTGGGCCTAGGCCCGTCAGGCGCCTTCCGCGCGATCCGATTACAACGCAGCCCGGATTGCGCCGTCCATCCCACTTCCGCGCACTGGTCTCCCACTCCTGACCAGCAGTTGCGGACCAGTCGCGGACCAGATCCGACACTCAGCCCGGGAGGCTGCGCCTTCGCCGCGCCGGTCCCACTCATGCATGGACTGCTCGATGAGCCCGGCGGCATTGTTGTTCCACTCGGCGTCCTGCCGCGTTCCAGATCGCAGATCTCCGGTACTGGCCCGCCCGCTGATCGCGCGTCGCATCGCCCCCGCTGGGGCTCGCACAGCTCCGTCGGCCATACTGCTCGCCGTGAAGCAACAGCGCATCGATTCAAACATCCCGCCGGTACACGCCGCCGGGCTCGATCCGGCATACATTCCCGGTCTTGTGCCCTCACGCCCCGAGGCGGCGGACGAGGCGGACGCCCCGGAGCAGGGCGGCGAAGCCACCTCGACGGACCCCGCCCCGGCAGAAGAGGCCGTCGACGCGAAAGCGCAGGAGGATCCTGCCGGCGAAGAGGACAATGGGCCCGTCTTCGAGGTGTCTGACCGGCGGGGCGCCATCGTCGCCGACCGTGCAGGCATCACCTTCCGGCTGGACGAGGAAGAAGCCGAGTTCGGCTGGGACGAGATCGGGGCGGTGGAGATCGACACCTCGCGGTTCGGGCGGCGGTTCGGCGTCACGGTCTATATGTCCGACCGGCGCTGGTTCCAGGCGGATGTGAAGGCCCAGTCCAGAGCGATGCTCAAGGAGTGGGCGCAGGAACTCGACACGGTTCTGGACGCCCGGTTCGAGGAAACCGCGGCGTAGGCCCTCGTTTCTCAGGACCCCTCCCTCAAGGCCCTTTCCTGCATGGCCCCTTGAACGATGCTCAGGCAACTGGTGGTCGCGGGGCCGTGCTGGGCCGTGGTCCGGGTGAGCGCCGGGATGTCGCGACACATGCGGGGAGAGGTCGACGCGGTTCTCGACATCGTGGCGCTCAGAGCCAACTGGGTCCCGATGCGGGCTAGTTGCCGTGCCGCGCCCTCAACGAAGAGGTACTGCGATGAGTACTGCACGCCGGAGACCCGAGTGAGCAACGACGACGTCCTCGGTGACGTCTCGCCCCAGGATGGATACGGCCAGCCGGTGCGGGCACCGATGTCCCAGCCCCTGGACTACGCGGGCTGCTACCTCGGCCACCGGACAGGCCGCGATCGAAGAGCTGCGTCAACGTGCCGCGTGCAGCGAGACGCTGTCGTCGGTCGACGTCAGCCGGGCGCGAGCCCTCACAAGCCTCCATGGGTGTTCGGCCAGTGTGACAGGCGGGCTGACCAGCACCCTTCTCTGGGGTGGAGTCGAGGGTTGTCAACTTTACTGCCGCGAGGTATATAGGGGATGTGTCCGTCATGTGCATCCCGTCTTCGGGAGAGGAGTGACCGATGATGCTCATGCGAACCGACCCCTTCCGGGAGCTGGACCGGCTCACCCAGCAGGTGCTCGGCACCGCGGCGGCAAGGCCGGCGGCCATGCCGATGGACGCCTTCCGCGACGGTGACACCTTCGTCGTCGAACTCGACCTGCCCGGCGTGGACCCCGAGAGCATCGACCTGGGCGTCGAGCGCAATGTGCTGACGGTCAAGGCCGAACGCCGCCCGAGCGCCGGCGAGGACACCGAGGTCCTGATCGCCGAGCGGCCCGCCGGGTCCTTCAGCCGCCAGCTCTTCCTCGGCGAAACCCTCGACAGCGAACGCATCGACGCCTCCTACGACGCCGGTGTGCTGCGGCTGCGGATCCCCGTCGCCGAGCAGGCCCAGCCCCGAAAGATCACCATCAGCGGCGGCGACTCACGCAAGCAGATCGGCGGCTGAACACAACGGGCGGGGCGTGACACCCCGCCCGCGACCGACAGCCCCTGCCGGGCGACGGCTATGAGGCTGGACAGGGAGGACTCATGCGCATGCACTGGGACGCGTTCCTGGCCACCGTTCAGGACCGCGGCGAATACCGCTCACAGGAAGAGGCCGAACGAGCCGCTCGAGTGGTTCTTGCCCTGCTGGGCGCACACCTGGTGGGTGAGGTGCGGGCCGAGTTGGCCTCTCGGCTTCCGGAAACGTGCGAGCTGCTACTGCTCAACCCCCTCCAGGCGCACGAACCGCTCCCGCCCGAGCGCTTCATCCGGGCGACAGCAGCCTGGATCGAAGGGGCCACGGAGCAGACCGCGACGTGGGACGTCAGTGCCGTGCTCAGCGTCGTGGCCGACGCTGCGGGCGAAGACCTGATGCACCGGATCCTGCTCCAGCTCCCCGTGGGCTACGACCTGCTCTTCGGCCGCCCGCAGCCCATCTGAGACACAGCTCCCGCCCCAACACCGAGTGGCTGCACTGCCATGCCTCCTCCTGAGGACGCGCCTATCAGGTATGCGCATCCTCGGTACGCGCCCGCTCCGCGGGGCGCGGGCCCTGCACCGGTGCCTCGTCCGCCGCGGTCGGGTCGCGGCGGACGAGCAGCGTGCCGATCACGCATGCGACGCCCGCCAGGACGAAGCCGTACGCCGGGGTGCCCCCCGAGGGATGGGTCTCGTACACGAGCGCCGCCGACAGCACAGTCAGCACCCTGCCGGTGCGGCCGTGCCACGTGGTGGCGGCGATCACCGTTGTGCCCCACAGCAGGTACCAGGGCTGCACCATCGGCGAGAGGGCGACCAGGGCCAGCAGAGCCAGGCCCAGGGCATGGGCCGGGTTCAGGCGGCCGCTCATCGCCCGCCACGCCAGGTGGGCGATCAACGCGAGCGCCGCCGCCAGGCCCAGGGTCTGGACGGCAGCCTTGACCGGGCCCGGGTCGGTGCCGATGAGCAGGTGCAGCAGCTCGCCGAGCCCAAGGCCCAGGTCGCTGGTGGCCGACAGCGCGGTGTGTATGTTGCCCGCGACGCTCTGGGTCCTGAGCCAGCCAAAGCCGGTACCGCCGAGCAGCGTCGCCGCGACGGCGACCGCCCCTGCGACCAGGCCAGGTGCCAGCCCCTTCACCACCCGGCGTACGAGCGGGCCGGTCGCCGCCCTGCTCACGAGCACGCCGATGAACAACAGCGCCACTGCCGCCGGGGACTTGACCATCATGGCGAGCCCGACGAGTGCGCCCCCCGCCATCCACCTCCCGCGCATGGCGAGCACCACGCCCGCCAGCATGAGACCGATCATCAGCCCGTCGTTGTGCATGCCGCCGACCACATGCATGAGCAACAGCGGATTGAGCGCCCCGAGCCATAGGGCACCGCTCTCGCTCTTGCCGTGCTCCCGCGCGAGGCGCCGCAGAGCCCACACGATCAGCGCCAGCGCGCCCACGGCGACGAGCCGCATCACCAGCACAGCGGGAACGATCGTCCCACCCGTCACCCAGGCCACGCCTCGCGCGAGAATCAGGAAGAACGGGCCGTACGGCGCGGGGGCGTCGGTCCAGTTCCCCCCGACGCTCGCGGCGGCGTCGGCACCGAGCCCGACGGGGCCAAGGACCGACGGCCCCACGCTGTAGACGTCGCGTCCTTCGAGGACCATCGCGCCCTGGGCGATGTAGCTGTACACGTCGGCGCTGTAGAGCGGCGGTGCCAGCACAAGCGGGGTCGCCCACCAGGCAAGGGTGACGAGCGTGTCGCGCACGGAGGCCCCAGCCCTGCCGTACCGCCACCAGGCAACGACGAGCAGGGTCAGCCCGGCGTACGCCATGACGGCGGCCGCCACGGTCACCGCGGACCCGTGGGGCACCCAAAGCCCCCACGGGTCACGGGCCGGCAGTGTTCCGGCGGCCCAGCCGCCCACGGCGGCCGCGGCGGAGCCGGCCGCGCCCAGCCGACGGTACCCGCCGGCGCTCAACGCCCACATGGCCCGCCAATCTATCGAACGGGTGCGCAGGCTTCCCCGAAGGGTCGCCGTCAGCCAGGCCGGGGGACGCCGCTGGTGCAGGCTGGAGGGACTGCCAAGCCGCCCGGCTGGTGACGCGCCAGAGCGCCGCTCCGTCGCGAAACCCCCAACCAGGACGCGATCCGCGGTTGGCAGAACCGGGGATCCTCCGCACCGTTAGTAGTCCACCGCCATTCCCTGACCGCCACGTCGAGAGGCAGCACGACGACCACACCCCACAACTGCACACCCGCCCGGCCATGTCCACGCTCACCGCGGACACGCCGGACGAGCCCCCGCTACGCCGCGGCGTAACTGAGGCGGAACAGGTCCTGGGCCCGCTCCAGGTCCCACTCCGTGCCGGCGCGGGATCAGGCCGCGTTGGCGGAGCGTCGGATCAGGAACGCAGTTGGCGATCCGTCACCCGGTGACGGCCCGGTGAGGCCGGGCCGTCACGGGCGACAGGGATGTCAGGCGGCGGTCAGGTTGGCCCGCAGGAATTCGAGGGTGCGATCCCACGCCAACGCCGCGGACTCGGCGTGGTAGGCCTCGGGACGCGCGTCGTTGAAGAAGGCGTGGCCCGCCGGGTAGACGTGGAAGGTCGGGACTGTGCCGGACTGGGACTTGATGGCGGCCTCGACCTCTTCCAGGGCGGGCAGCGGCACTGTGTCGTCGAATTCCCCATAGTGGCCGAGGATCTCCGCCTTGAGCTGCGAGAAGTCGGGCACGCCTTCCTTGTTGACACCGTAGAACGGAGCGGCGGCCGCGACCCGCTGATCCTTGGCGGCGAGACTGAGCACGAATCCGCCACCCATGCAGAAGCCGACGCTTCCCACCCTCTCGCCGTCGGTCTCGGCACGGGACAGGAGGTAGTCCACCGCACCGGAGAGCAGATCGACCCCGCGCTCCGTTGGCAGCTCGAGCATCAGGCGCAGGGCCTCCTCGGAGTCGTGGGCGACCTTGCGGCCGTACAGGTCCGGGGCCAGCGCCACAAAACCGGCCTGTGCGAACCGGTCGGTGATGTCCTTGATGTGGTCGGTCAGCCCCCACCATTCCTGGATCACGATGATCCCGGGCCCATGGCCGGCGGGCGGCAGGGCCAGATAGCCGTGCGCGGTCGCTCCGGCGCTCGGGAACGTGACGTTGTGCGGGGCGGGCTCGGTGGCCATGAAGGATGCTCCAGATAGTTGAACGATGAACGTTACGATCATAGGAGGCTGTGGGTGCTGGACAACACCATGGTGGCGGAGACCGGGCCCCCGACGGCTGATTGTTTGAGTGCTCTTCGCCATCGGTTCGGCCTCCGGTGTGGTGGGCGTCCCCGGCCCCGCCCGCTCAGCAGCGGGTATACCGTCGCGGCGATCCAAGCGTGGCTCCACCCATGATCTGCCAGACAGGCCCTACTCCGGAATGCTCTGCCTGGCCCAGATGATCTTGCCGGCCGTGGTGTAGCGAGTGCCCCAGCGCCGGGTGAGCTGCGCGACGAGAAACAGGCCTCGGCCCCCTTCGTCGGTGGTACGGGCGTGGCGCAGTCGGGGGGAGGTGTTGCTGGCATCGGAGACTTCGCAGATCAGGCCGTTCTGCCAGATCAGTCGCAGCCGGATGGGGGCGCTGCCGTAGCGGATGGCGTTGGTGACGAGTTCGCTGACGATCAGTTCCGTGGTGAACTGCAGCTCGTCGAGCCCCCACTCGGCGAGCTTGCTGACGGCGAGGTCGCGGGCGTCGGCGACGACGGCCGGGTCGGCGGGCACGTCCCAGGAGGCGACCTGGCCGACGTTCAGTCCATGGGTGCGGGCGACGAGCAGGGCGGCGTCGTCGCGGGGGGGACCGGTCATCAGGGCGCCGACCACGTTCTCGCAGATATCGTCCAGTTTCGGGCCGGGGCGGGTCAGTGCTTCGGAGAGGCGGGCCAGCCCGACGTCCATATCCCGCCCGCATGCCTCGATGAGGCCGTCGGTGTACAGGGCGAGCAGAGTGCCGTCGGGCAGTTCCAGTTCAGCGGACTCGAAGGGCAGGAAGCCCAGGCCGAGCGGTGGTCCTGCGGGCAGGTCGGGGAAGGTGGCTGTGCCGTCGGCCATGACGATCGCCGGTGGTGGGTGACCGGCCCGGGCCAGGGTGCACCGCCTGCTGACCGGATCGTAGACGGCGTACAGACAGGTGGCACCCAGCAAGGAGGTGGTCACGGCCTGATGCCCCTCCGCGGCCGCTTCCGTACCTTCCTGCTCGACAAGGCTGATAACCAGGTCGTCCAAGTGGGCGAGCACTTCCTCGGGAGGCAGGTCGAGATCGGCGAGTGTGTGCACGGCGGTACGCAGACGGCCCATGGTGGCGGCGGCGTTGGTCCCGTGACCGACCACGTCGCCGACGACCAGGGCGACGCGGGCTCCGGACAGCGGGATCACGTCGAACCAGTCGCCACCCACCGCGTTCGGGGCGTCTGCCGGAAAGTATCGCGATGCCACGTCCAGCACGGTTCCCGCAGGCAGCACGCGCGGCAGCAGGTTGTGCTGCAGGGCCAGGGCCGCCTTGCGCTCGCGGGTGAAGCGGCGGGCGTTGTCCACGCACACACTGGCGCGGGCCAGGAGCTCCCCGGCAAGGCTGACATCGTCCTGGTCGAACGGATCCGGGCGCCGCGAACGCGCGAAGGTCGCGACGCCCACGAAGGCCCCCCGGGCTCGCAGCGGCGCGACCAGGACCGAGTGGATCCCGAAGGCACGGGCCCGCGCCGCCCGGGCCGGGTCCTCGGCCAGCCAGGTGCTGGTGGAGACGTCGGCCAGCGATTCGACCACGGCCACGCCATCTCTCAGACATCGGGCCGCCGGCGAGGTGGGGAGAGGGCGGAGCGCCTCCCCGGTCCTCTCGGTCATCTCAGGGCACCCCGGGTTGATGGACTCCTGAGCCGTACGCCGCAGGCCGGGGCTTCCGTCCCCCGGCCGGGGAGGGGGTTCCTCACCGTGCAGGACCGTGTCCAGCAGGTCGACGGCGACGACATCGGCGAAGCGCGGCACCGAGACCTCGGCGAGTTCCTCCGCGGTCCGTACGACATCGAGCGTGCTGCCGATGTGCGCGCTGGCCTTGGTCAGCAGGGCCAGCCGTTCCCGGGCTCGCCAACGTTCGGTGTTGTCCACCGCCATGGCCCACAGGCCCAGCACCCGGCCGGTCGAGTCCTCGAGCCGGAACATGGACGTCCACCACGCGCCCTGCCGGCTCGGCTCCACCGGACTGGGCGCGATGTACTCGTAGTTGAGGACCGGAACGCCTGTCTCCAGCACCTTCCGCAGCTCTCTCTCGAGCCGCTCCCCGTGCTCGATCGGGAGTACCTCGGTCGGCCGCCGCCCCAGCCGCCGCTCCCGTGGCAGCGCCCCGCCGTACGTCAGCACATCATTCACCCAGACGAACCGCAGGTCCGTATCCAGCACCACCACGCCGACCGGTGCATACGCGAGCAGCGGTTCCATCATCATCCGGCTCAGCTCCGACCCAGGCGTTCTCTGCTCCTCCCGGGCCAGGATCGTCCACTGCGTGCTCCCTGCCGGGTCATGCACCGCGAAGACCCGCACCGCCAGTGTCAGCCGCCGCCCGTCACGATGCCGGACGGCCATCGCGCCTTCCCACCCGTCCTGCGCGCGGCACTCCTTGGCTGTGTCGACCGCTGTCGCCCCGTCCTCGGGCTGATCCAGCAGGGCCAGGGCAGGCGTGTCCAAGATCTCCTTGTCCCGGTAGCCGAGCAGCCGTTGCGCCGACTCGGTCCAGCCGATGACTACTCCCTGCGCGTCCAGCACCGCCACGGCTATCTGCGCTACGTCGAACAGCCGCACCGACCCCTCGGGTATGACATTCTCCGGGAACATCATCGCCGACCCGTCCCATCGACTGCTCGGTGCTACCCGGCGACGTCGGGCCGCGGGCCGCCCCGGGACTCACCCCGCCGATCCATTAGTCGCCTCCCACTCCCTATGATCCACCGATTTTCGGCTCCCGCCCTGCCGGGGTCGGCGGCCGGACCGCCCGCGGCGGGCCGGAGGGGCCGGACCGCTCTTCAGAGCCATGTCAGCTCGTGGCGGCCAGTCACCCCCGGCGGGCGCGCCGACGGCTCGGTATACAGAAGATCCTCAACACCTGGCGTCTGGACGGTGGCGCGGCGAGCCGCTCGTCTACGTCGCCCTGGCTATCATGCGACACGCAGCCACACCACGGGCCTCTGAGAGGAGGTCTCATGTCGTTCGTCTCCGTAGAGGACAACGTCAATCTGCACTATCGCGTTGCCGGCGACGGGCCGACGCTTTTGTTCCATCCCGGGTTCTCCAACACGCTGGACCTGTGGAACTGGCTGGTCCTCCGGCTCTCCCCGACCCACCGCTGCGTCACGTTCGACCCGCGGGGCCACGGCGCCTCGGACAAGCCCGACTCGGCGTACGACCTCGCCGAACTGGCCGGGGATGTCGTCGGCCTGGCCGAGAGGCTCGGTCTGACCGACGTCACACTGGTGGGGCACTCGCTCGGCGGCGCGGTCAGTCTGAAGGCCGTGCTCGACCACGACAGCGCGGGCCGAATCAGCCGCCTCGCGCTCATCGACCCGGCACTGCCGACCTTCCTGCGCGCCGAGGGCGAGGAATTCGGTGTTCCTCCCGACGTGTACGAGCAGATGCGGACCGACATCGTCTCCAGCTGGGTACCCACCCAGCTGGAGACTGCGAAGATCTTCTTCCACCGCACGGACCCGGCTACCGCACGCTGGATCTTCGAGCAGACCCTCGCCATGCCGGTGCACATCGCCGCCCGGTACTTCGCTCAGCTGCCCTCGATCGATTTCCGCGACCGGCTCACCGAGATCACACTTCCGGTCCTGCTGTTGTGGGGTGCCCACGACAGACTCACCGACCCCCGGTGGACGGAGTGGTTCCGTGCGCGTGATCTGCCTGGTTGGCGGGTCGAAATCCTGGAGCAGAGCGGGCACGGCGCGATGGTCGACGAGTCGGCCCGCATGGCCGAGTCGCTGCGCGAGTTCACCGGCTGACTCATCACCGGCCGACGCCCGCGCATACGCTTCGACGTCTCCGCGTCCAAACGTCGCCCCCCCCGCAGGGGCACGCGCCGACGTCGGTCAGGGGGTACTCGGCACAGCTCCCCTGCTCACCACAGGCCGGTGGTGGACTGCTGTACGGGCATGCCGGTTGGAGCGGTCTGGCGGCGCGGCCGGGGTTCGGAGAGGCGCTGGGCGGTCGGCAGCGGCTGCTCGGCCCAGATGGTCTTGCCCTGTTCGGTGCTCCGGGTTCCCCAGCGCTCGGTGAGATTCGCGACGAGGAACAGGCCGCGGCCGCCCTCGTCCGTGCTGGCGGCGCGTCGCAGCCGGGGTGAGCTCAGGCTGCCGTCGGACATCTCGTAGATCAGCGTCCTGTTCGTGTCATCACGGATCAGGCGGAGCCGCAGAGGGCCCCGGGCGTGCCGGACCGCGTTGGCGACCAGCTCGCTGACCACCACTTCGGCGGCGAAGGTCATGTCTTCCAGCCCCCAGCCCAGCAAAGTGCGCGTGACGTCGGCGCGGACGGGCGCGACGGCGGCCGGATCGAACGGCACGTCCCAGGTCGCGACCTGCTCGGTGTCCAGGGCCCGGGTGCGTGCGATGAGCAGGGCCACGTCGTCGCGGGGGCGGGCGGGCAGCAGCGCCTCGATGACAGCCTGGCAGGTGTCTTCCAGGGAAGAGGCCGGCTGGTCCAGGGCCTTGGCGAGCAGACCGAGACCGATGTCGATGCCGTGGTCCCTGGCCTCGACGAGCCCGTCGGTGTAGAGCGCCAGCAGGCTGCCCTCGGGCACTCCCAGCTCCACGCTCTCGAAAGGCAGTCCCCCGAGGCCGAGTGGAGGGCCGGCCGGCAGCTCGAGGAACCGGACGCCGCCGCCCGGGTCGACCAGGGCAGGCAGCAGATGACCCGCGCGTGCCATGGTGCAGCGCTGGGACACCGGGTCGTAGACGATATACAGGCAGGTCGCGCCGATGAGGCCGTCGCCGTTGCCGGAGCCGTCCGCGCGGTCGAGGTTGCCGACCAGGTCGTCGAGACTGGCGAGGAGTTCGCTGGGGGCCAGCTCGAGAGTGGCGAAGTTGCGGACAGCGGTGCGCAGCAGTCCCATGGTGGCCGCCGCGTGCACACCGTGGCCGACGACGTCCCCCACCACCAGGGCGACGCGGCTGCCGGACAGCGGGATGACGTCGAACCAGTCACCACCCACGCTGGCGTGCGAGGGCAGGTAGCGGCGGGCTACCTCCACCGCGCTGAGTTCGGGGAAGTCGTGCGGCAGCAGGCTCTGCTGGAGCGCGAGGGCCGTCTCTCGTTCGTGGGTGAAGCGCCGCGCGTTGTCCACCGCCAGCGCGGTCCGGGCGGTCAGCTCCTCCGCGAGAGCGAGGTCATCCTCGTCGTACGGGGTCGGCGACCCGACGCGGTAGAAGGTCACCAGGCCCAGTACGGCGCCGCGGGCGCGCAGCGGCGCCGCGATCATGGAGTGCGCGCCGGCCACGGGGGCGCTCCGCACGGGACCCCGGTCCTGCCCCGACCCGGCGGCCATGCGCGCCGGATCGCGTTCGAGGACTGCCCGGCCTGAGGTGAGACTCTCGGCCTGGGGCGTGCGCGACGCGAAGGCGACGGGGTGACCAGCGAGGTGGAAGGGCATACCGGGCCCGGCGCCGCGGACGGCGGTGCGGCGCAGCGGCGTGGCACCGGAATCCTCGCCCGGGACGAGCAGGTCGAGCAGGTCGACGGTGATGATGTCGGCGAACCGCGGAACGACGAGTTCGGCCAGCTCCTCGACGGTCCGGGTCACATCCAGTGTCGTGCCGACGCAGACGCTGGCCTGGTAGAGAAGGTTCAGCCGTTGGCGGGCCTCTGCGGCCAGCCTGCCCACATTGGATTCGCCTGCGATCAGCAGCCACACATCGCCGGGGGTGTCTTCCGGTGCCGCCGGGAACGCTGGGGGCGGGGCCGTCGTCGTGGTCGGGCCGGCGACGGGCGAGCCCGAAGGCGGTGAAGTGGCGTCGACGGACCTGCGCGTGGGGAGCGCCGCCGGGACGGCACCGTGGCCCCCGTCGCCCGCCGCCGGCCGCACCGCTGTCAGCCCGCTGACCTCCAGGGCCGGCGCCGTGTCCCACACCCTGACTTCCACCACGGCCCCGGGGATCCCGGACTCGCTGGTCACCGGACGGCACAGCAACGTGGCGACACGGCCCCGGGACAAGGGCACCTCGTTCGCTTTCCGGCGCCCCTCGGAGATCATCTCGGCCGCCATCGTGTTCAGCACCAGGTGATCGTCGGGCGAAAGCGCCGTGAGCGCTTCGGTGTCGGCCGCCGTGCCGGACGGCTCCCCTCTGATGATCACCCCGGACGGCCGGGTCCCGGCGCCGGTCCGGAAATACTCTCGCAGCAGTGCGCGCTCCGCCTCACTGCCGAGTTCCAGCATCCGCTGCTCGATGTCCGCAGCGGCCTGCCGGGACACGTCGGACATGGCCGGGTTGGTTTCCGCACGCAGGCAGGTGAGGTCGATGATGCCCACGATCCGCCCGGTGAAGGGATCGCGGACGGGGGTGCCGACGCAGGAGAAAGGCTGCAGACGTTCCGAGAAGTGCTCAGTGCCGATGACGCTGTAGGCGCTCCTTTCGGTGAGAGCACTCCCGATGCCGTTCGTGCCGGCGAAGTCCTCGGCGTAGCTGAAGCCCACCGTCAGGCTGATGGCGTCGAGGCTGTCGTTGAGCATGTGATCGCCCGCCCGCCGCTGGACGATCCGCGCGTCGCCGTCGGTGAGGATCGCACTCATGCGGGTGCCTGCGAGCATGGACTCCAACCGGTCCAGTACCGGGCGCGCCGCGTGGAGCAGGCGGCCGTCGAGATCGACCTCGTCGGGCCGGTAGGGCAGCTCAAGCCGGTCGGCCGGCAGGCCGAGGGACTGGCAACGCTGCCACGACGTGAAGATCGGGCCGCGGACGTCTTTGCGCATCGGCTCACCCGCCAGCATCCGCTCTCTGGCACGCATCACGCGCCGCGTGAAGTCCTCGCGGTCTGCCACCATCTGGATCACCTACTCATCCGGTCGCGTGCCACGGGCGCTCGGCCGTGCGGGTACGGCCTGCGGCCGGCCCCCTCTTGGGGGCCTCCGGGGGCCGTTCTCACCAGGTCCGTGCCACCGCGGCACGGGGTAGCGCTCTCCATGCTCCCCATACTGCAGTACACCACCCCAATCCGGACACCCATTCGAGGGAGTACACCTTACAGAGGCAGCACACGTGACAGGCGCCTGGCGTGCCGGCCGCGGGGGCCGGCCGGCCCTTTCCCACCTGGTCCGGCGTGTGCCGGCAGATCTCGAGGTTGCCGTCGCCGGTCTCGTGGTGCTCGAATATCGCGTGCAGGTGTCGCGTGCAGGCGCAGCACGGGCAGCAGGCTTCCCCAGGGTGCCCATGCGGCGGCGCTGCTCGGCGAAGCCGAACGTCAGCTCCTTGGAGCGGTGCCACTTGGCACACCCGTACTGCAGCGCGGAGGTACGGGCACCGGTCGGAGACCCCCCGGGTGCCGCCCGCGACCCGCCCCACCGGAGCGGACCTGCCTGCGGCGGGGTGCAGGCGGTCGTGCGGAAGGGGCACGCCAACCCACCGCACCCTTCCCCCCGGGGTTACGAGGCAGGGGCACCCAGTTTCTCGCCCGGAATCGGCGGCACGAGCGGGGATGGCACCCGCAGCCGCGACGCCTGCTCATAGGCGTACGCGTACCCGAGCAGTTGACCATCGCTGTAGGGCCTGCCCATGAACGAGATCGTCATCGGCAGTCTCTGCGTGCCGATGTCCATCGGCACGGCGATTCCGGGGAAGCCGATCGAGCTGTAGCCGGCGAAGGTCGCCGGCTGCGGGCGCGTGGACGGCACAAACGTGGGGTCGGAGATGCTGAATGCCGGGTTGCTGATCGGGGACGCGAAGCTGGTCGTGTACGGGAAGACCATTGCGTCGAGGTGGTGCCTCTTGAACCGTCGATGAGGCCGGGCCGGTACTGGGCCACCGAAGGGTGGCGCGGTACGACCCGGACGCGCCAGGGCATCAGGAAAGCCGAGGGCAGGGCCCCCGGCAGGATTGTGCCTGCCATGTGATCCAACTCGACGCTTGTGTATGGCAGTTAAGGGGAATAACCCTTGCTTCTCAGGGGGAACAAGGGGGCCTGCTCATGACTGCGGGGGATCCACAAAGCCGTATTCCGGCCTATCCGGGCGTCGAGCGCTTCATCGACGCGTTCGACAAACTGGTGGTACAGCCGCGGCGCAGCCGCAGCAGAGTGCCGGTCGTCCTGCTCAGTGAGCCGGGCGGCGGCAATGCGGGACGCCGGATCGTCACGGGGCTCCGCTCACGGATGCGCGGCCGCAGCGAGGTCCTCGCCCCGCACGCGTACATCCCGCAGATCCCGGACGGGGTCGACCCGCCGCCGCTCGAACTCTTCGAGCATCTGACCCTGCAGCTCGCCGAGACCATGCCGCCCGGCACCGGTGAACTACGGCTGCACAGCTACCGGTTGCTGCGCTCCGTCGTCACCGCACCCGCCATCGAGGGACTCATGGAGCGCCGCCACGCCGAGCTGCGCAACCACTGCTACGCGGAGCACCGCAACTGGTCCCGTACCGCCCAGTCCCTGTGGTGGCTCGGCGGCCGCGACCAGGCCAGCGGCGGTACGCTGCTCGAGCTGTTGTGGAACTTCATCGCAGGCCCACTCTTCCAGCGGTTGCCGCGCGCCTTCTACGGCTGGCGCGCCAACCGACGCATGCTCGGGCGGGCCCGCAGCCGCAGTTGGTACGCGGAGTGGGTGCGCCGTCAGCACGGCAGCCCACCCACCGACTTCTTCCGCTCCGCGCTCGACCTCGTACACGGCGAGCCCGCCCATGAGCCGGAGCGTATGGACCGAGTGCTCATGCACGCCCTGCTCGCCGACCTCGACCAGGCGTGCCGGGCCCGTCTCTTCAACCCCTGGCGGCGGCGCCGCGCCTCCCGCTTCGTGCTTCTCTTCGACGAGGCAGGGACCGCCGACTCGCGCGTCCAGCGCTTCCTGCGTGAACTCCGCTCCGCCATGGAGGACTTGCGCTGCACCTCGGTGTTCGCAGTGGCGGGCGGCGTACGCTCGCTGGCCTCGCGCATCCCCGACATCGACGCATCGGGCCTCGCCCACGCCGGCGCCGAGCTGATCAACATTGAGCGGCGCGGGATGACGCCGGGTCAGCCGACCGGCATGGTCGTGCCGGTGGCCGAGGGACCCGAGGACGACCAGGCTGCGGTGTACTGGCTCGGCCGCTGGCCCACGCTGGTGACGCCGTCGCCGCGCTGGGGTCCCGGCGCCGAGGTGGCCGGAGTGCTCGGCATCGGAACGCTCGCGCTCGCACTCGCCGCCGGCCTCGTCCTCGTACCGGACATCGGGGGCCGCGAAAAGGACGACCCCTGCCAGGGCTCCACCTTCCTCGGCACGGACGGACAGTGCGTCGGCGTGGCCGAAGGCTCGGCCGGCTTCGGCAAGGAGCCCAGTGAGCAGGCCGTACGGGCCGTGCTCCAGCAGATCGAGCGGCAGAACGAGGAGGTCGACAAGGAGCTCGCGGGCAGGCCCGGCGACGACCCGCGCCCCGGTCGCCGCACCGTCGTCTACTTCGGCCCACTCACCGGCGGCAAGAACGCCGAAGACCCGGTGCGCGGCGGCACGTTGGCGGAGCTGCGCGGCATCGCCCTGGCACAGCAGCACATCAACGCCCAGGCGCTGCGTTCCGGCGAGCGCGTCCCGCTGCGGGTGCTCGCCGCCAACGCGGGTGACCGCTTCAAGGACGCACCCGCCGTCGCCGACCGGATCGCGGAGCTCGCCGCGAGTGATCCGTCCATCGCGGGCGTCGTCGGTTTCGGGCAGAGCCGCCGCAATACGTACGACGCGATACGCACCCTCGACAAGGCCGGCATCCCGATGGTCGGTACCTCGGGCACCGCCGATGAACTCCTTCGCCAGGGCGAGCACTACTACCAGACGGCCCCCACCGATACGCGGGCCGCCGAGCTGATGGCAGCGTTCGCTTCGAGCGCCGGGATGACCACGGGCGGGCAGAAGGCGCGCCGGGTGAGTCTCGTTGCCGACGCCACCGACGCCTACAGCAACAGCCTTGCCGCGTCCTTCCGTGCCTCGTACGGGCCGGGGCGCACCGACGTACTCCTCTACACCCCCACCGACGCACCGGAACCGGAACCGGTTCCGGGTGCGCTCGGCGGGCGGCCCGTGCCGACCGTGGAGGACCTGGCCCGCGAGGTCTGCCGTGCCGTGAATGAAGAGCCGCAGACGGCGGTGGTGTGGTCTGCGCGAGCCAGCCAGTTCCAGCTCTTCCTGGCCGAGATCGCCCGTATCTCCGGCGACTGCCCAAAAATCAGCGTGCTCGGCGGCGACGACGTCACCAACACACTGACAGAAGAGCAGCGCCCCTGGGACGACTTCAAGGGCCTCACCCTCTTCTACGTGTCGCACGGCTACGCCCCCACGCTGGCGGCACGGAGCCCGGAGGCCGCGGCCTTCCTCACCGCGTACGACCGTGCCTACGGCGGCGACAACAGCGCCAGGACGCAGGCGATGCGCGAGGACGGCCATGTCGCGCTCGCCTGGGACGCGTTGCGCTATCTCGCCGAAGGCATCGACCAGGCCTGGCGCACCACCGGCGGACATGACGACCGCCTCGACCGCGGACTGCTGCAGGGCGTGCTCTACCAGGGCCTGGGTGGCGGGGGCTTCGACGGCGCCACCGGCCGTATCGACGCGCACGGCGCGGCGGGCGGGGGACGGCTGACGGAGGACAAGCTGCTCGCGGTGCTACGGGGCAGCAGCGACGAGCCGGCTACCGAGCTGCTGTGCGGCACGGTGGCGCGCGGCGATGAACGCACGACGTGGGGGCCGAAGGGTGAGGAGCACCCCTGCCCGTAACCACGTCGGCTCACGCGGGGCCAGGGCGTGCTGTGGATCCGCAACCTGCTGACCGGCTCGCCGCCGACGGCCGCACGGTCTCCGTGCCCTCGCACCTGATGAGCGAGATGGCGCTGGTCGCGGACCTGATCATCGTCGGACGTGGCCGCCTCCTGGCCGACACCACCGTTCCCCCGCCTCACCCGGCGCCTTCTCGACGCCTGCGCCCACCCACCTGCCCGCGAGCCCGCACGGCCAGGAGGGCCGTATGGATGGCCGCACAATGGGCTCCGGTATCCCGGGCTGGGGCGGGCCTGTTAGCGCGACCACGCAGGTCACAGGCCTCTCGTCATCGGCACACACCGATTCCGCAGCCTGTCAGGGCATCGACCCCGCGGCACTCATTGCAGGCTTCGACGCCCGGCCGGCGCGAGCCCCGGCCCGCGCTGGGCACCTCACGCATACCAGGCATAGGCTGGCTGAAGAGGATGAATACGACACCTGGAGGCCGTCATGGGGGCTCTCCGCTTCGTAATCGAACCGACCGAGGGCAAGTCGATCTGGCTCGGGGGCCTAGGGGTCGACTTCAAGATCTGGGGGGGGGAGGAGACCGGCAACCAGTTCTCGATTGTCGAGCACCCGATCGAACCGGGACGTCTCGTACCACCGCACGTGCACAGCCGCGAGGACGAGTTCTCATACGTCCTGCAGGGCCACGTCGGTGCACGGGTGGGTGACCAGGAGGCCACGGCAGGCCCGGGCTCGTACATCCTCAAGCCGCGAGGGATCCTGCACACCTTCTGGAACGCCGGACCGGAACCGGCGAGGATCCTGGAGATCCTCTCCCCGGCCGGCTTCGAGCGGTTCTTCGCAGAGATGGGCACGGTCGCCGAGACGGCGGCCGATCCTGCCGAGTTCGTCCAGCGCCGCGCCGAACTCGGCGAGAAGTACGGTCTCGAGTTCTCGGAGGAGTGGGTAGCCGAACTGACCGGCAGGTACCGGCTCAAGCTCGTCGGCGAGTAGCTGCCCCGACCCGGCAGGGTGACACAGCACGGCCGGCGATGGGCCGACGCCGCGCGCCGCGAGCGGAGCGAGCCGCCGGCCCAGAAGGCGGGCCGAAGGCCTTGGACCGCGGGGCTGCCGGTCCAAGGCTTCCTCGGTACTCCCCCTGCTCAGTGCTCCTCGGCCGCCGGCTCCACCACGAAGACCGGGATCTCGCGGTCCGTCTTCTTCTGGTAGTCCGCGTAGTCGGGGTAGGCCGCGACCGCGCGCTCCCACCACAGCGCCTTCTCGTCCCCCGTCACCTCACGGGCCTTCATGTCCTTGCGGACCGGGCCGTCCTGCAGTTCCACCCGTGGGTCGGCGACGACGTTGTGGTACCAGACCGGGTGCTTGGGCGCACCGCCCAGCGAGGCGACCACCGCGTACGTGCCGTCGTGTTCCACGCGCATCAGTGGGGACTTGCGGATCTTGCCGCTCTTGGCGCCACGGGTCGTCAGGACGATGACGGGCATGCCCCGCATCGTCGTGCCCTTGGTGCCGCCGGACCTCTCGTACATCTCTACCTGGTCGCGTACCCACTTCTCCGGGCTCGGCTCGTACTCACCCTCAAGCGGCATGCCGTCCATCCCATCGTCGAAGACTTCTCGTGGCAGGCTCAACGCCCTGGAGCCAGGCAATCATCCCTGGGGGCGTTCGTAGCGCAGCAGCACCGTCCGCGAGTCGGACGAACGCGAATCGACGAGCTGGAGGGTCACTCGCTCCTTCGGCTTGTGGAACAGCGGCCTGCCGCCGCCGAGGACCACCGCTCGCGCAATCGACGTCCCGGAGGAGAAATCCTCCGCGAACGGGCCGCAACGGCATTGCAACCTCGCCGGTGCTCTGCTGGACGGATGACACAGTCCCCGCGCGTGGAGTTGACCCCCGCGGCCGCCGGTCTGTTGCGGCGGCTGCGGGAGGCCCACGGTCCGCTGATGTTCCACCAGTCGGGCGGCTGCTGCGACGGCAGCGCGCCCATGTGCTACCCGGACGGGGAATTCCGTACGGGCGAGTCCGATGTCCTCCTGGAGAGCCTCCGGCTGGAGGGCGTCGAGGAGCCGGTCTCGTTCTGGATCTCCAGAAGTCAGTACGAGGTGTGGAGCCACACCCGGCTCGTCGTCGATGTCGTCGAGGGCCGGGGCAGCGGCTTCTCGCTCGAAGCGCCGGAGGGAGTGCGGTTCCTGATCCGCTCGCATGTGGTGGAGGGCTGAGCCCCAGCCACGGGGCGGATGGTGAGCGGCGCCCAGTTGTTGTCGTACGCAGGTCCCGTGCCGGTCAGCCGCTTCCGTTGGCCGGTGCGGAAGTCGGCGGCGGCCGCGCGCCGGCTGACATGCTGGGAGATGTGAACGCCCCCACTCGCGGCGCATGGCTGCGCGCCGGAATCAGCCGCAACGGCGGACCGCTGCGGGAGAACGAGCAGGTGGTCTGGCTCCAGATCGACGCCTACTACGCGGACAGCCGCGGCTTCGCAGGCGTCACCACGTACGAAGGCGAACTGGTCCGCTTCCACCATGACATCGGGGAGCCGGGCGAGGATACGGGGGCGCTGGAGCGGTCGGGCGACCGGATGATCGAGACGGGTGTGAACCCCGACGGCAGTACGTTCCTCGAGGTGTGGACCCGCTGCCGGACAGTGACGGAGCATTGGCGGGTGGGGCCGGCGCAGATCGTCCGCGTCGGCAGGCATGTAGTGCACGTGGACAACGTCCGCGGCAGCTACTTCGAGCTGCCGGCGGACGTCACGGCCGGAGGCTGCCGACCACGTTGGCGGTGGCCGCGATGCCGTCCTGGATGGTCGGCGCCATGCTCGTGCCCGCGAGGAAGAAGCCGAGCAGGACGCAGACAATTGCGTGGGAGAGCTTCAGTCCGCCGTTGCGCAGAAAGATCACTGCGAGCACCACCAGAAGCAGCACGATCGAGATCGAAATGGCCATCGCCAACCTCCTCCGCCGCGCGGAATTGCGGCATTCGGCGGTAAGTCTCGCGCAGCGGAGGGCCCGTACGGTCGACTGGCGTGTCCGCGTACGGGTGATGTGTGGCGGGGATCAGGCGCGGGCTACCGGCTACTGGCCGCGGGCGCGGAGGAAGCGCTCCAGGCCGGCCAGGTCGTCCGTGTTGACGTGGTCGACGCGGGCGGCGAGCAGCTCGGTCCACAGAGCGTCGCGTTCCGGCCCGGCGACGTCGGGGGTGGCCCAGAAGCGGACGCGCTGGCCGTGGTCGTGGGCGGCGGCGACGATCGCGTGCAGCTTCTCCCGCTCGGCAGCGGGGAATTGGCCGCCGCCGAGCCAGCTGAAGCTCTGCGTCCAGTTGCTGGAGATCAGCGGGACGAAGGAGGCGGGGGCGGCGCTGCCGAGGTCGTCGAGCCGGCCGTCGTAGAAGGCGTACCGGACACGCTGGGCCTCCATGGGCGCGCGGGCGGCGCGGTCGCCGGAGATGACGGGGGTGACGGCGCCGAGGCGGACGTGGCCGTGGGAGTAACTGCTCAGCATCCGCCGGTAGTACCGCAGCTGTCGGTCCAGTTCGAGAAAAAGGGTGCGACCGCCTCCCGCCCCTACGGAGCCTGGAGACCGACGAGTTCGGCCAGTGCCTCCTTGTGACGCCCCGGCGTGCCGAGGGCGATCTCATCGGCCTTGGCACGCTTGAGGTACAGATGCGCGGGGTGCTCCCAGGTCATGCCGATGCCGGCGTGCAGCTGAACGCACTCCTCCGCGGCGTCCACGGCGACCCGGGAGCTGTACGCCTGCGCGACGGCCACCGCCAGCGGGGCCTCCGGGCTGCCGGCGGCAAGGGCGTCGGCGGCATTGCGCGCCGCGGCGCGGGCCGAGAGGACCTCGAGCCACACCTGCGCCATACGGTGCTTGAGCGCCTGGAAGGACCCGATCGGCCGGTTGAACTGATGCCGCTCGCGGGTGTGACGGACCGTCTCCTCCAGACACCACTCGGCAAGCCCCAGCTGCTCGGAGGCGAGCAGCCCGGCCCCGGCCAGCAGTCCGCGTTTCACGGCTGCGCGTGAGGTGTCCGGGTCAGCGAGCAGGTGACCGTTCGCACCGTCGAAGGCGACACGGGCGACAGGGCGTGTCAGGTCGAGCGAGGTCTCCGGCTCGACAATGACCCCGGGGTCCGAGCTGTCCACCGCGTACAGCCCCTGACCGGTCGGCACAAGCAGTACATCAGCGAAGGTGGCGTCAGCGACAACGGGGACCATGCCGTCGAGACCACCCCTGAACCACACCCACTCGGGGCCTGAGGAGAACCGGAGGGCGAGTACGGCAGTCTTGCGGCCGGTCGCCAACTCCTCGATCAGACCGCCCACTTCGGGGGTCTCAACGTCAAGGGCGAGCAGCGTCTCGGTCGCGATCACCGAGCTGGTGAGATACGGCGCGGGCGTGACGCTACGCCCCAACTCCTCCAGGACCACCGCGGCCTCCCGGTGCGAGGCGCCCTGCCCGCCGAGCTTCTCCGGTACGAGCAGACCCGCCGCACCGATGTCACCGGCGAGCGCCTTCCACAGCTCGGGGTCGTACGGCGCGCCCGCCTCGGCGCGCACCAGCACCGACGCGGTGTCCCCGCGGTCGGCGAGCAGGGCGCGTACGGCGGCGCGCAGGTCGTCTTCGGCCTCGGAGTACAGCAGATCGGGCTGCGTGTTCATCGGGTCAGGTCCTTCCAGGCGACGTCCTTGTCGTTGCGCGGCTCGGAGGGCAGCCCGAGTACGCGTTCCGCGACGATGTTCAGCAGCACCTCGCTGGTGCCGCCCTCGATGGAGTTGCCCTTGGAACGCAGATAGCGGTAGCCGGCGTCGCGCCCGGTGAAGTCGACGAGTTCGGGGCGGCGCATGGTCCAGTCGTCGTACAACAGGCCCTCTTCGCCGAGGAGTTCCACCTCCAGACCGCTGATCTCCTGGTTGAGGCGGGCGAAGGCGAGCTTCATTCCGCTGCCCTCGGGGCCCGGCTGTCCGGCGGCGAGTTGCTGGCGCAGCCGTTCCCCGGCCAGCCGGGCGACCTCGGCCTCCACCCACAGGGTCAGCAGCCGCTGGTGCACATCGTGCGTACGCAGCTCGGGGCGTTCGCGCCAGGTCTGCGCGATCGGGCCGATCATGCCGCCCTCGCGCGGGATACGGCTGCCGCCGATCGAGACGCGCTCGTTCATCAGGGTGGTCTGGGCGACCTTCCAGCCCTCGCCGACCTCGCCGAGCCGGTGCGCGTCGGGAATCCGCACATCCGTGAGGAAGACTTCGTTGAACTCCGCCTCCCCCGTGATCTGGCGCAGCGGCCGCACCTCGACGCCGGGGTCGGTCATGTCGCAGATGAAGTATGTGATGCCGCGGTGCTTGGGCAGATCGGGGTCGGTGCGCGCGATGAGGATCGCCCAGCGGGCCACATGGGCGCTGGACGTCCACACCTTCTGCCCATTGATCACCCAGTCTCCCCCACTCTCGGCTTCGCTCGAGCGGGAGGTGCCCCCATCGTCCCGTACCGCGCGGGTGCCGAGCGCGGCCAGGTCCGAGCCCGCGCCGGGCTCGCTGAACAGCTGGCACCACACCTCCTCGCCCACCCACAGTGGCCGCAGGAAGCGCTGCTTCAGCTCTTCGGTGCCGTACTTGAGGATGGTAGGCGCGGCCATGCCGAGGCCGATGCCGATACGGCGCGGATCGTTGTCGGGCGCGCCCGCGGCCGTCAACTCCGCGTCCACGACGGCCTGCAGGGTGCGCGGGGCGTCGAGTCCGCCCAGCCCCTTCGGGTAGTGCACCCAAGCCAGGCCCGCGTCGAAGCGTGCCTTCAGGAAGTCCGTACGGTCGGTGCCGGACGGAGAGTACGCGGCGAGCAACTCCTCCGTACGGCTGCGTAGTTCGGCAGCGTCCGTCATCGGCTCTCTCCTTCCGGGATGACGACCAGGCGGCCGGTGGTGGTGCCGTCGGCGACCCGCTGGACGGCGTCGGCGGCGTCCTTCATGGCGACGCGCCCGCTGATCAGCGGCTTGACCACGCCCTCGCCCGCGAGCTTGGTCAGTTCCTCGTGGCAGCCGCGGACGGCAGCCGGGTCCATCCGGTTGTACAGGCCCCAGTGGAGGCCGACGATCGAGTAGTTCTTCACCAGGGCGTGGTTGAGACCCGGGGTGGGGATCGCGCCGCTCGCGAAGCCGACGATCACGATCCGGCCCTCGAAGGCGATGCACTTCACGGACTTGGCGTACGCGTCGCCGCCGACCGGGTCGTAGACGACGTCCGCGCCGCGGCCGCCGGTCGCCTCCTTGACCGCCGTGACGATGTCGTCCTCGCGGCGGTCGACGACGACGTCGCAGCCCAACTCCCGTGCGGCACGTGCCTTGTCGGCGCCACCGACGACGCCGATGACCCGCGCGCCGGCCGCCTTGCCGAGCTGTACGGCCGCGCTGCCGACGCCGCCTGCCGCCGCGTGCACCAGCAGGGTCTCGCCCTCCTGGAGGCGGGCGCGGCGGTGCAGACCGAACCAGCCCGTCTGGTAGCCGATGTGCAGGGCGGCCGCCTCGGCGTCGGCGAGGGCATCGGGTGCGGGCAGCACGGCCGCGGCGTCGGCGAGGACATAATCGGCGAGTCCGCCGTTCGGCAGCGCGGGGTTGGCGATCACGCGGCGGCCGTCCTCGGTCTCGCCGCAGATCTCCACGCCCGGCGTGAACGGCAGCGGCGGCCGGATCTGGTACTGGCCGCGGCAGAGCAGCGCATCGGGGAAGTTGATGTTCGCGGCACGGACCCTCAGCAGCAACTGCCCCTCGCCCGGCGGGGGCCGCTCCACCTCTTCGAGCCGCATCACCTCGCTCGGCTCGCCGTTCCGGTGCACTCGCCATGCCTGCATCTCGGGGCCTCCACAAACCGTAGGCAGTACCACGCTCCGTCGCATACTAAGCGGTCGCTTGCCGCTCGGGAAGACCCCGTCAGCCGCGCTTCGGCCTGGCCCGCACGTGCATGCGCTCGCCCTGCGGGCCGAACAGGCTCAGAAACTCCACCGGCCCCTCGCCCGTCGAGCCGAACCAGTGCGGCACGCGGGTGTCGAACTCCGCGGCCTCGCCGGCGCCGAGCACCACATCGTGGTCGCCGAGCAGCAGCCGCAGTCGGCCGGACAGGACGTACAGCCACTCGTACCCCTCGTGCGTGCGCAGCTCCGGCTCGCCGCTGCCAGGTTGCTGCACCACCTTGTACGCCTGGAGGCCGCCCGGCTGCCGGGTGAGCGGCAGCATCGTCCTGCCGTGCCGGACGATCGGCTTCGACCGCACCCGCGGATCACCGACCGGCGGCGCGCCGACCAGTTCGTCGAGCGGCACCTGGTGGGCCCGGGCAATGGGCAACAGGAGCTCCAGGCTCGGCTTGCGCCGCCCCGACTCCAGCCGGGACAGGGTGCTCACGGAGATCCCGGTCACCTCCGAGAGCGCGCCGAGTGTGGCACCGCGCTCCCGTCTGATCCTGCGGAGGCGCGGCCCCACCTCATCCAGTACTGCGTCCAGCCGTGCGTCGTCATCCATGGATCCATTTGCGGAAACAGCAAGGTGGTTTGTCAATCCCATCGGTCCGGAACGACTGTCGGTGTCGGAGGTGGTCGTAGATGTACGACGTAGTGGTGATCGGCGGCGGAACCGCTGGCCTGAGCGCGGCACTGATTCTGGGGCGCTCGCGACGCCGCGTCCTGGTGGTCGACGCGGGCGAGCCCCGCAACGCGCCGGCCGCGCAGATGCACGGCTATCTGTCGCGGGACGGGATGAGCCCGGCGGAGTTCCTGGCGGTGGGGCGGCGGGAAGTGGCGGCGTACGGCGTGGAGTTGTGGGACGACCGGGTGACGGGGGTGTCGGCAGACGGGGACGAGTTCTCTCTGACGGTCGCGAGCGGGCGTTTCGCGCGGGCGCGCCGGCTGATCGTGACGACCGGGCTCGTGGACGAGCTGCCGGACATCGAGGGTGTCGCCGAGCGGTGGGGCCGGGATGTACTGCACTGCCCGTACTGCCACGGCTGGGAGGTCCGGGACGAGGCCTTCGGGGTGATCGCCTCGCCCGTGAAGGGCGCGCATCAGGCGCTGCTGGTCTCGCAGTGGTCCGACGACGTCACGCTCTTCCTGCACACGGTGGACAAGCTGCCGGACGAGGACTGGCGGCGGCTCGCCGCGGCGGGGGTCTCCGTGGTGACGGGCGAGGTGGCCGGGCTGGTCGTCTCCCAGAACCGACTGTCGGGTGTACGGATGGCCGACGGCCGTGTCATTCCCCGGGCCGTGGTCTTCGTCGGCCCACGATTCCGGCCGCAGGACGGCCTGCTGACGTCGCTGGGCGCGGCGACGCACGACACACCGTTCGGGCGGTTCGTGAAGGTGGACGAGACGGGGCGGACGAGTGTGCCGGGGGTGTGGGCGGCGGGGAACGCGGCGGGGGCGGGAGAACAGGTCGTGAACGCGGCGGGGGCGGGGTATCGGGCGGGGGCGACGCTGAACAACGAGTTGGTCTTTGCGGAGGTGGACGCTGGGGCGTGAGGGGGGCGCGGCGGGGCGGACGCTGGGGGCTGAGGTGTGCGGCGCTGGGCCGCCGGGCGCGGGACAGGGCTCTGCCCCGCAGGTGCGGGGCGTCCGGCGCCGCGGGCCCGGTCAGGCATCCCCGCGGGCGAGGGCGAGCAGCCTGTCGAGCACGCGCGTTCCGCTCGCCCGCACCCCGTCGTGCTCGTACTCGTCGGTGACCCAGGTGCGCAGTCCGCGGATGGTGCGGGCGGTGCGCAGCGAGTGTTCCGTGTCGACGTACATGTCGTCGTGGTAGATGGCCGCGGCGACAGGAACCTCGTTGGCGGCGAGCCTGGCGGGGTCGTAGAGCGGGGTCCAGTCGGTGCGGGCGGCCAGCAGTTCGGCGGTCTGGCGCAGCGGACGCAGCGCGGGGTCCGCCTCGAAGTGCCAGGGGTGCACGCTCTCCCCGGTGAAAAGCAGCGGTCCGTCCCCGGCCAGCGTCTTCGCCGCGTCGAACTGCGGGAATTCGGCGCGCACCCGCTCGGCGGCCCAGGCGGTCGGCTGTGCGCCCTGGGCGTAGATCGCCTCGTGCAGCACGGCGTACAGCGGATGTGCCGCGTACGAGAGGGCGGCGAGCACGCCCTGCTGGAAGGCGTCGGAGAGTTCGTGGCCCTGTCCCGTACGGACGAAGGCGTCTTCGAGCAGATAGTGCAGCTGGTGGCTGCCGTCGCCGCCGCCGAGCAGGATCCCTAGGGACTGGAAGGCCTCAGGCGTGAGGGTGTAGCCGCCGGGCAGCACCGGCCGGTGCTCGGCGAGGTGTTCGGCGATGCGGCGGGCCCGTCGCACATCCTGCGGATAGCGGTCGTAGTGCGCCTCGACCTTGCGCTGGATGCGGGGGTACGCGGCCCGATAGACGTCATCGGCAGCGACGTCCAGGGCGGGCAGACCGCCGGTGACGATCACCGTGCGCAGCCCTTCGGGGGCGGTGGAGAGATAGTGCGTGGCGCAGAATCCGCCGAAGCTCTGGCCGAGAACGGTCCAGGGCGCGCCGCCGGTCACCTGCGGTCTGATGGTCTCGCAGTCGCGCACGATGCTGTCGGCGCGGAAGTGGGCAAGGTGCTCGGCCTGGGCCTGTGGTCCGCCGCGCAGCGGCAGGGTCTGCCTGTTCTGGGGTGTGGAGCGGCCGGTGCCGCGCTGGTCGAGGAGCAGTACGCGGAACTCCTGCACCGCCCGACCAAGCCATGCCTGTTTGCCGATGAAGCGGCGGGAGCCGAAGCCGGGGCCGCCCTCCAGATAGACCAGCCAGGGCAGATCCGCACCGGCCCGCCCGCTCGCTACGACCTCGCGGCCGTACAGCTGGAGCTGCTCCCCCGCCGGGTCGGCGTGGTCGAGCGGGACGGTGAAGCGCCGGTCGGTGAGAAGAATTCCCGGCTGGCGATAGCTGGTCACTGCTGCTCCGTTCTGTGCGCCCCCGCCCGCCCATGGGATCACACCGGCGGGCCGGCGACGTACGGAGCCGGTGGGGAAGTCGTCCGGAGTCCTGGTGCGGTCACGGACCCAGACGCCGGCGGGCTTGAGTGGCCCGGTCCCGGTCCAGGGGCCGTTGTTGTCGCAGGTGCCGCCCTTGAAGACAGCACCGGAGCGCCTGTCGTCGGAGTAGTTCCAGTTGGACCAGCTGATCTTCTTGCTCGCCATCAGATCGATGTACTGCTGGGCTCTGGAGAAGTTGTTGCCGCCGTCGCCGGATGCGGTCTGGGTGCCGAACTCGGTGACGAACATGGGGAGTCTGTCCGCGGCACGGGAGAGCGTGTCCAGGTACTCGGTGCCGTGCGATGCCGCGTAGAAGTGGAACGTGTACATGATGTTGGACGCGTTGACCGGGCTGTTCACGATCTCGGTCTCGTCCGAGCCCTCGGAGACGCCGAGGGAGGACCAGGCGCGGGTGCCGACGAGGACGGGGGTGTCCGGGTCGTTCTGCCGGATGACCGGGATGAGCTGCTCGGCGTAGCTCTTGATCCTCGACCAGCTCACGCCGCTGGGCTCATTGGCGATTTCTTGGAGCAGGTTGTTCTTGTTGGCGTGGCGCTGCGCGATTCGGTGAAGAAGGTCTTGGCGCGGGAGAGGTTGTGGTTCGGGTCGCCGGGGCTGAGCATGTGCCAGTCGACGATTGCGTACATGCCGCGCGCGGTGGCCTGTTCGATGATCGAGTGGACCAGGTCGGTGAACTTGCGGGGGTCGGTCTCGTAGCCGCCCTCCTGGATGTACATGGAGATGCGCAGGACGTCGGCGTTCCAGTCGGTGGCCAGGGCGTCGAGCGAGCCCGAGGTCACGCACTGGCTGTACCACTGCAGTCCGTGGGTGCTCATGCCACGCAGCTGGATGGGCTTGCCGTACGTCCACTGGAGGTAACTTCCGGCTCTGGTCCACTTCTTGTGACGAGTGACGCTGCGTTATGGCTCGACATCGAAGAGAGCGATGGCAGGCGGCGCCGGGTCAAGCACTGCGCGCA
>NZ_JBSFMS010000011.1:0-95700 GCF_053599675.1 Streptomyces sp. NPDC000880
GGCACCGCGAGTGGATCGACGACTGTTACGCCGCCGGATCCGTGGAGGAGATCCTCGGCCGGCTGCTCGACTGCGGCGACCCGGCGGCAAAGGAGTTCCGTATTGCGGAAGTCAGTTTCTGCCTAACGGAAGATTGCCTGGTGGGCGGCAGTGCTGTCAAGGGGCGGGCCCACAAAAAGAGCCTCCCGAGCGGGGGCGGAAGGCCTTCTCAGGCTTCCGGCGACCCCGGCTCGGGAGGCACTTGGTGGGTCTCGGGTGGCTACGGCCCGCGAGGGCGGGGCCGGCACGGGCGCTACAGGGCGTCGACCGCGCTCACCTTCCAGCCCCCGGAAGTGAGCGTGAGGGTCATCCGTACCCGGTTCAGGTCCACGCGGGGGCCGGAAATCTGGGTGCTGCTGGTGACCTGGTTGACGAAGAGCAGGACGACGGCCCGGTCCGGTGAGGCCGACACCACCGATGCCGCCGACGCGCCACCGCCCGCCGGCTTCACCACCGTCGCTTTGACCACGCCCTTGTACTTCTTGGCGGTCGGGGCCACCACTGTCGTGGTCGTCCGCCGGTACTCGTCGCGGAAGGAGCCCGTGAGGTGGCCGCGCGCCGCGGCGAAGTCCCGGTCCAGATGCCGGTAGTCGTACGACAGGATCACGGGAGCCGCCTTCTGCGCGGTTGTCAGTGCCTGTGCCCGCGCCCGGTCCGTGCGTCGGGCTTCCTCGTACTTCCACCCGAGCACGGCGATCGCGACCAGCCCTGCCACGACCAGGACGGCGAGCGCAGCAGTTACGAGTCCGCGCCGCCGCCCGCGCGACGGCCGGGCGGGGCCGTCGTCGGCCTTTTCCGCGGCCGGCTCCTCAGCGGGTTCCTCTACCGGGTCCTCCGTCTGCAGGACCCGCCCGGCGGCCACCAGGGCCGGGACCTGCATGTCGTCGAGACCGGAGTCGGGGTCGGTGCGCTTGGCGCGTCTGGCTGCGGCGCGGGCGGCCGCGGCCATGGACCGGCTTCCTGGTGAGCCGGCGCGGCGGCTCCGCGTGCTGGGGTTCGCCACGGTGTCTCTCCTCACTGGTGGTACGGGGTGTGTCCGGGCGACGCGGTCAGCCGACGAACTCGACGTTGGACGTCAGCCAGCGACCGTTCTCTAGCACAAGGTCGAGCTGCAGCCGGTAGGTGCGGGCCTGACCCTCGGGGGCTGCGGTGTTGGTCACCTTGCTGTCGGCGACCACCAGGACCCGGGCGGTTTTCTCGTCGGCCCGGGTGATGCCCGCTTCCAGCACCTGGCCCTCGGAGACCGACTTGTTCGCGGCCACCAGCTTCGTGAGTTCCGCGGTCTGCGCCGCGAACTGTTCCTTGAAGTCGCCGGCGGCGCCCTTCAGCACGGTCTCGCTGTCCTGTGCGTAGTGCCGGTAGTCGAGCGAGGTGAAGTTCAGCGCCGACTGGCGTGCCGCGGCCAGAATGGCCTGATGCCGCTGCTCCTGCGTGCGCTGCTCGTACAGCTGGACAGCCAGCCACACGCTCAGCGCGGTCGTCACGGCTGTCGCCACGGCGAGCGTCGCGGGCAGTGCCCTCCCGCGCCGTGCGGCCTCGACCAGCCTGATGCCCAGCTCGCGCAGCCGCCGTGTCGCGCGCGCGACGCGGCCGCCGGTCATGCCATCGGTCCGACGAGCAGCCATTGCCACGAGTCCTTTCCGAACACATTCTGTTCTCCGCCCGTCGAGCCGATCTCGACGAGCGATCCGTCCGGACCGGCTGCGGTGCCGGTCTCCGGGTCGTACGGGGTGATGAACGCGGCCGGGTCGGCGCCGCCCGCAGCGGCGGATCCCGAGGAGCCGGGCGCGTTCTGGGCGCCGCGGACCGAGGTCTCGCTGCCGCGCGGGGCCGTGCAGCGTGCGTCGGTGTTCGCCGGCCGCTCGCTCGTGTCCGCGGGGTCGCGGCGCTGCGTCCCGTAGCCCTGCCGGCACGCCGGCGGCTCGTCGGCATTGACGACCATGCCGAAGTGGGTGGTGCCGTCGCCCGGGATCACGGTGAAGCTGCCCGCGACCACCACGGGAAAGGTGACGAGGGCCTGTTCCACGCCAGGCAGCCTCGCCACCGTGACCTGGCCGCCGCTGATCAGATTGCCCAACAGCACCGGAAGGTGCGTCCGGTTGGCCTTCAGCAGCGAGTTCAGCTCGTTCGCCGCGGGCGCGCCCGCGCCGGTCAGTCTGCGGATGTCACCGTCACTGGACTTCAACTCGGCGGTGAGGTCAGCCAGGTCGCGGGAGAACGACTTGATGGCCGAGCCCTTGTCGGCCTGCGTCTTGAGCGCCTTGCGCGAGTCCTCGATCAGCGCGATGGTCTGCGGGAGCGAGTCGGACGCCGACTCGACCAGCAGGTTGCCCGAGTCCACCAGCCGGCTCAGGTGCGGGCCGGTGCCCGCGAAGGCCTTGCCCAGCTCGTCGACGGTGATCCGCAGATCGTCCTTGCCGACGGATTTCACCAGGCGGTCCACACTCAGGACGAGATCCGTGGACGGCAGCGGCACCCGCGTATCCCCGCGGGCGATGGTGCTGCCGTCCCGCAGATAGGGACCGCCGGTGACGCGCGGCTGCAGATCGACGTACTGCTCGCCGACAGCCGAACGGTGCGCCACCACGGCCAGGGTGTCCGCGGGTATTTGCTGTTCGTCCTCGATGTCCAGCGCCACCGACACGCCGTCGGATCCGGTCAGCCGCAGCTCGCCGACCCGGCCCACCGGCACTCCGCGATAGGTGACCTCGGCGCCTTTGAAGATGCCTCCGGACGCGGCGAAGTCGGCCCGCACGGTGTACCCGCGGTCGAAGACCGCTTCGGACAGCCCCGTGTACTGGGAGCCGACGTAGGACACGCCGACGGCGGTCACGGCGGCGAAGGCGACCAACTGCGTCTTGACGCTGCGTGTGATCACGGCTGCATCCCCTTCAGCATGAGCTCCGCGAGAGCGAGATCGACTCCGGGCGGGTAGCCGTCGCCGTGTTCGTCGTACGAGGCGTAGCCGCTGGTGCACACCGGCGGACACAGCGGATCGCCAGGGGCCGGCGGATCGCCCGGAGAGCCCGGAACCTGTGGCGACGTCGGTTTGGAGGGCTGCGGCAGGCCGGGAACTCCTGGAACCTCGGGGACCTCCGGGACGCCCGGGAGTGCCGGAACCCCGGGCTTCCCCGGGGCCTTGGGCTTCTCGGTCCCGTCGGCGAGGTTGCCGTAGATGCTTGCCAGGTCGAGATCGGCGGTGATCTTGAGATTGACGTAGTCGCCCTTGATGGCGTCCGAAGCATTGCGCGGGAACGGATACGTCGTCATGAGCTCCAGGGCATTGGGCAGATCGTTGCCCGCCTTGTTCAGCTGCTCCAGGATCGGCCGCAGGCTCGTCAGATTCGCGATCACATCGTCCCGCGAGGCCTTGATCACGCGAGTGCCTGTCGTGCCCAGCTTCGACAAGGAGGTGAGCATCTTTGTCAGATTCCGGCGCTGGTCGGCCAGCACCTTCAGGGCGGGCGGCATGGTGTCGACGGCCTGGGCGACCGTCGTCTTCTCCTTGGCGAGTCGCTTCGCCAGCCGGTCGATGCCGTTCAGCGCGCGGATGATTTCCGCGCGCTGGCTGTCGAGACCGCCGAGGAAGGTGTCCAGCTCCGTGAGCAGGGACTTGACCCGGTTCTCCCGGCCCGCCAGGGCCTCGTTCAGCTCCGTGGTGATGGTCTTGAGCTGCGCCACTCCGCCGCCGTTGAGCAGAGCCGACAGGGCGGCCAGCACCTCTTCGATCTCCGGGTTGCGGCCGCTGCGGGACAGCGGGATCCGGGCGCCGTCGGTGAGCCTGCCGACGGGCGCGGTACCCGCCGGGGCGGACAGCGCCACGTACTTCTCACCGAGCATGCTGGTCTGCCGCAGCTCGGCCACCGCGTTGGCGGGCAGTTTCACCGAATCGGCCACCCGCAGCCGCACCCGGGCGTGCCAGTCGGCCAGCTCCACCTGCTCGACGGCGCCCACGGTGACGTTGTTGACCTTCACGGACGACTGCGGAACCAGATCGAGGACGTCCCTGAACTCGACGGTGACCCGGAAGGCGTTGCCGTCCGAGGCGGCGCCCCCGGGCAGCGGTACGTCGTACCAGCCGTTGATGTCGCAGCCGGAAAGCAACAGCGAGCCGACGGCCGCCCAGACGGCTGCCCTCCCCTTGCGCAGCGCGCTCATGCACGGGCCTCCAGGATTCCGCCGAGGGTCTTGTCCACCGGTCCCGTGCCCGCGGCCGGCACGTTCGACGACAGCTTCGGAAGGGAGCCGAACAGCTTCTCCAGCTCCTGGCAGTCGGGGTTCTTCCCGCCGGTGTCACCGGTCGTCTTCAGCAGCGAGCACAGCAGCGCGGCCGGGTCCTGGGGATGGTCCGGGTTGTTACGGGTGTCGAGGGTGCCGGAGGACGGGTTGTAGGCGTTCTGCAGGTTGGACAGTCCGGCGGGGGCGACCTCCAGCAGTTCGGCCAGCGCCGCCCGCTGGGTGACGAGCACCTTGGTGACCTTGCTGAGGCCCTTCACATCGGCCGTCAGCGTCTTCTTGTTCGCCTTGACGAACTCCGTCACATCGCGCAGCGCCACCCCCAGATACCGCAGTGCCGCCGCGAGGTCCTTGCGCTCCCCGGCCAGCTGGTCGGCCACCTTGGCGAGGTTGTCGTTGAAGGAACGGACACTGTCGTCGTCGGCCGCCAGGACAGCCGTGAACACCTGCAGATTCCGTACGGTGCCGAACAGGTCCTTCCGGCCGTCGGACAAGGTGCTGACCGCCAGCGACAGATCCTCCACCGTCTGATGCAGCTGCTTCCCCTGGCCCTGGAGGTTGTCCGCGCTCACCCCGAGGAGCCGGGACAGCGAACCGTCCGCGTTGGCTCCGCGCGGACCGAGCGCCTCGGCCGTCGTGTGGAGGCTGTCGAAGACGCGGTCCAGTTCGACCGGGACGGCCGTCCGGTTCTCGGGGATGACGGCGCCGTCCTTCAGCGCCGGCCCGCTTCGGTACACCGGCAGCAGCTGTACGTAACGGTCGCTGACCACCGAGGAGTTGATGATCGCTGCCTTGGCGTCGGCGGGGACCTTGCGCCCGGCCTCGTACTCCAGCTCCACCCGCACCTTGCTGCCGCTCGGAGTGATCTTCTTGACCTCGCCGATGCGGACACCGAGGACGCGTACGTCCGAGCCGGGGTAGATGCCGACCGTGCGCGGGAAGTACGCCGTGACCTTGACCGGCGACGAGCGCGGCCAGAGCACGATCGCCCCGGAGGTGGCGACCAGCACCAGCGCGGTGACCAGAGCCAGTCGTCGTTTCATCGGGAACCCCCCCATCATCGCGAGCCTCCCGTCCGCGGAACCACCGGAGCGGCGACGATGTTCTGGATATAGCTGTCGAACCAGCGGCCGTTGCCGAGCGTGTTGGTGAACACCCGTACATAGGGGGCGAGCAGCTTGACGCTGCGGTCGAGGGAGGCCTGATTGCGTTCGAGCATGCTGACCACCGTGTTCAGTCCCTTGAGCGCCGGGCCGATCTCCTTGCGGTTGTCCTCGACGAGGCCGGAGAGCTGGATGCCCAGCGCGGCCGAGCTCTTGAGCAGCGCATGGATCGCCGCACGCCGCCTGGAGATCTCCTGGAACAGCTTGTCGCCGTCCTTGATCACCCGGGAGAAGTCGCCGGAACGCTCGGAGAGGACGCCCGTGACCCCGTTGGCGTGATCCAGGAGTTCGCGCAGGGCCTCGTCGCGGGACGCCACCGTACGGGAGATCCTCGAAAGCCCCTTGATGGATGCCTGCACGTCGGCCGGCGAGTCCTTGAAGGTGCCGGAGATGGTGTCCAGGGCCTTCGCCAGCTGGTCCGTGTCGACCTTCTCCGTCGTGGTGGTCAGATCACTGAACGCCGTTACGACGTCGTACGCCGGAACCGTACGGTTCAGCGGGATCTCGCTGCCCGGCCGTAGCTGTCCTGCCCCCTTCGGCTGCACCGCGAGGTACTTGGCGCCCAGGATCGTCTTGATCCGGATGGCCGCGCCGGTGCTGGTGCCGAACTGCGGGTCGCCCTTGACCCGGAAGGTCACCTTCACATGGTCGCCGTCCAGATCGACCTCGTCGACCTTGCCTACCTTGACCCCGGCGATGCGCACCTCGTCGCCGGGTTTGAGGCCGCCCGCTTCCGAGAAGGCCGCGCTGTACGTCTCGCCGTTGCCGATCAGCGGCAGGCTGTCGGCGTTGAACGCCGCGACGGCCAGCAGCGCGAGCGTGGAGATGCCGACGGCCCCGATCACTACGGGGTTGCGCTCACGGAAGGGGATCACTGGCCGCACCTCGCCCGCGCGACATGGAGCTCAGGGGTGAGCACCTGCCTGGTCTTCGGCAGCACGATCCGGCCGTCGAAGTCACAGAGGTAGAAGTTGAACCAGGAGCCGTACGACGCCGTCCCCGTCAACTTGTTCAGCTTGGTCGGCAGCCGTTTCAGCACGCCCTCCACGGTTTTCTCGTTCTTGTTCAGCGTTCCAGTGAGGTCGGTAAGCTCGGCGATGTCGTCGCGCAGCGGCGGGCGGGCGTCCTCGATCAGGCCCGAAGTGGCCTCGGTCAGTTGGCCGATGTTGGTCAGCGACTCGCCGATGGGCTTGCGGTCGGCGGACAGCCCGGAGATCAGCCGCTGCAACTGCTTGAGCAGCCCGGAGAAGCGGGCGCCGCGCTTGTCCAGCGTCTGCAGCACCTCATTGAGGTTGTCGATCACGGACCCGACGAGCTTGTCCCGGTCGGCGAGTGTGGTGGTCAGCGAGGCGGTGTGAGCGAGCAGGCTCTTCACCGTCCCGCCCTCTCCCTGCAGCGTCTTGATGATCTCGGTGGCGAGCTGGTTCATGTCGTCCGGGCTCAGCGCGGCGAAGAGCGGCTTGAATCCGTTCAGCAGCGCGTTGAGATCGAGCGCCGGCTGGGTCCTGGCCAGCGGGATCCGGGCGCCGGGCGCCAGTGGCGTCCCGTCACCCGCGCCCTCCGTCAGCGCGATGTACCGCTGTCCGACCAGATTCCGGTAGCGGATGACGGCGCCGGTGCTGGAGAGCAGCGGACGGTTCCGGTCGACGGTGAAGGTGACTTCCGCCAGCGTGCGGTCCTTGATGCTGCCGCCCTTGATCCTGATGTCCTCGACCTCGCCGACCCGCACTCCGGCGACCCTGATGTCGTCGCCCTCCTCCAGGCTGGTGACGTCGCTGAACACCGCGCGGTACGTCTCCTGCGGGGTGAAGGAGAGGTTGACGATGGTGACCGCGAGCATCGCCGTCACCAGCACCGTCACCACGGCGAAGAGACTGAACTTGATCAGCGGGGCCGCGGTCTGGGTGGCTCCTGACTTGGTCATGCGACGCTCACCGCCGTTCCGCGGGCCATCGGGCCGAAGAGCAGCGTCGCGACCGCCGGCACCTCGTCGGCCGGAACTCCCATGACGGGTGCCACGAGTGAGCCGACCGCACGCTGCTCGGCCTTGGTGGCGGACACAGCACCAGGCGTGCCGCCTCCCGGGCCGGGCTCCGACGTACCGTCATTGAGCTTGGTGTGCGGTGCGGGAACCCGGGGGCTGGGCAGCCCTCTGCAATCGGGCCCTGAACGATCTGCATAACGCGGTTCCTCACCGGGTTGGTACGCGGGTCGGGGGCGGACGAATTCGAGGGTGATGCGCATCTCCCCGCCCTTGAAGGCTTCTTCGGATGCCGCTGTCTGTTTCACCAGGCCGTCCAGGAGGCAGGGGTAGACCGGCGCGTAGCGGGCGAACAGGGCCAGGGTGGGGCGCGAGACGCGGCCGAGGGTGATCAGCCGGCCCTCGTTCTCGTCGAGGAACCCGTTCGCGGTGCCGGCGGCGTCGGCGGTTGCGGTGAGCGCGGAGGCCAGCTGGTCCCGCTGCTCGACGACGGTGCGGCTGGTGGTGACGGTGTTCCGCAGGATCCTCAGCAGATCGGGCGCCGCGTCCCCGTACACCGCGGCCACATCGGCGAACCGCGAGATGTCTTCCTTGATGGACGGCATGTGCGGGTTGAGCCGGCTCAGATAGCGCTCGAAACGGGTGAGGTTGGCACCGATCCGGTCGCCGCGCCCGTCGAGCGCGGTGGCGAACGCCGACAGCGTGGCGTTGAGTTCGGAGGGCCGCACGGTCCGCAGCAGCGGCAGCAGATCGTTCATCAGATGCTGGAGCTCGATGCCGGCCTCGGTGCGGTCCTGGGTGATGACGTCCCCGGCGCGGATGTGCCGCCCGGCGGAGCCGCTCGGCGCGACCAGATCGACGTACTTCTCGCCGAACAGCGTCTTGGGCAGCAGCCGGGCGTGCACATCGGCCGGGATGCGGGAGACGTGCTCCGGCTTGAGAGCGATGTCGAGCGTTGCCTTCTCGCCGTCCGCGCGGACCGCGCGCACCTCGCCGACCAGCAGCCCGCGCAGCTTGACGTCGGCCCGCGGGTCCAGTTGGTTGCCCAGGGTGTCGGCCTCCAGCGTGATCCGTACGACCGAGACGAACATCTGCTGGTAGACGGCGACGGACAGCGACAGCAAAAGCGCGATGACCGCGATGAAGACGATGCCGTACACCCGCAGTCGCGCGCCGTGCGTCGGGACGGGAATCGGAATGCGCATGGATCTTCTACCCCGCTATCCGTACGGTCGTGTTGGCGCCCCAGATCGCCAGGCTGAGGAAGAAGTCCAGGAGATTGATGGCGACGATGGAGGTCCGCACGGCACGGCCGACCGCGACCCCGACACCGGCCGGGCCGCCGCTCGCGTAGTAGCCGTAGTAGCAGTGGACCAGGATGATCACGACGGCGAAGACGATCACCTTGCCGAAGGACCACAGGACGTCGACCGGCGGCAGATACTGCTGGAAGTAGTGGTCGTAGGTGCCCGCGGACTGCCCGTAGTAGCCCGTCGTGATGGTGCGCGCCGCGAAGTACGAGGACAGCAGCCCGATCACATACAGCGGGATCACGGCGACAAAGCCGGCGATCATCCGGGTGGTCACCAGGAACGGCAGCGAGGGGACGCCCATCACCTCAAGCGCGTCGGTCTCCTCGCTGATCCGCATGGCTCCGAGCTGGGCGGTGAACCCGGCCCCGACCGTCGCCGAGAGGGCGAGACCGGCCACCAGCGGGGCGATCTCACGGGTGTTGAAGTACGCGGACAGGAATGCCACGAAGTTGGAGGTGCCCAGCTGGTTGAGCGCGGCGTAGCCCTGCAGGCCGACCTCGGTGCCGGTGAAGAAGGACAGGAAGGCGATGACGCCGACCGTCCCGCCGACGACTGCCAGCGCCCCGCGACCGAAGCTCACCTCGGCGAGCAGACGCAGGATCTCCTTCTTGTAGCGGCGCAGGGTGCGGCCCGTCCAGGCCAGCGAGCGTCCGTAGAAGGACAGTTGGCCGCCCAGCTCCTCGAGCCGGTCCAGCAGCAGACGATTCATCAGCGGCATCGGTCAACCCCTCTGCGGAACGACCTGGAAGTACACCGCGGTCATCACGAAGTTCGTCACGAAAAGCAGCATGAAAGTGATCACCACCGACTGGTTCACGGCGTCGCCCACGCCCTTCGACCCGCCCTTCGCGGTCAGTCCCTTGTACGAGGCGACGATCGCCGCGATGGCGCCGAACACCAGGGCCTTCAGCTCGGCCGCCCATAGATCGGACAGTTGGGCGAGGGTGGTGAAGGAGGCCAGATACGCGCCGGGCGTACCGTTTTGCAGGATCACGTTGAAGAAGTAGCCACCGGCCACCCCGACCACCGACACAAGGCCGTTGAGCAGCACGGCCACCACCATCGAGGCCAGCACCCGCGGCACGACCAGGCGGTGGATCGGGTCGATGCCCAGCACTTGCATCGCGTCGATCTCCTCACGGATCTTGCGCGCCCCGAGGTCCGCGCAGATCGCGGTGCCGCCCGCGCCCGCGATCAGCAGCGCGGTGACGATCGGCGAGGCCTCCCGCAGCACCGCCAGCACCGAGGCCGCGCCCGAGAACGACTGCGCGCCGAGCTGGCGGGTCAGACTGCCGATCTGCAGGGCGATGACCGCCCCGAACGGGATGGAGACCAGGGCGGTGGGCAGGATGGTGACGCTCGCGATGAACCAGGCCTGCTGGATGAACTCCCGCACCTGGAACGGACGTCTGGGGAAGGTCCGTACGACGTCCAGGGCCATCGCGAACAGGCTGCCGGAATGTCTCAACGCGCCTACCGGGGACAGGCTCATGCGTCCGCCACCTCCACCTTGTTCGGCGCCGCTTCGCGCCGGGCGATCGCCTCCCAGCGGGGCGGCCGGGTGATCCCGGGGCTCGGCAGCAGGCGGGGCGTCATCTCGTCGGCGCCCTTGGGAGCGCGCAGGTCCCCGTCGCCGAGCCGCGCCAGCTCCTGCTCGACCTGGGCGGCGTCCTTCTCCTCCGCCATGCCGATCGGCCCCTGCATCCGGCCGTTCAGGAACTGCCGTACGACCGGCTGGTCGCTGGTCAGCAGCTCTTCCCGGGGGCCGAACATCACCAGCTCGCGACGGAAGAGCAGCCCGATGTTGTCCGGGACCTGCCGGGCCGACGCGATGTCGTGCGTCACGATCAGGAAGGTCGCGTCGATCTGCGCGTTGAGATCGACGATCAGCTGATTGAGATACGCCACGCGCACCGGGTCGAGACCCGAGTCCGGCTCGTCGAAGAGGATGATCTCCGGATCGAGCACCAGGGCCCGCGCCAGGCCGGCCCGTTTGCGCATGCCGCCGGATATCTCGCCGGGCAGCTTCTCCTCGGCGCCGATGAGCCCGACCATGTCCATCTTCTCGAGCACGATCTGCCGGATCGCGCTCTCCGACTTGCGGGTGTGCTCACGCAGCGGGAAGGCGATGTTGTCGTAAAGGTTCATCGACCCGAACAGCGCGCCGTCCTGGAACAGCACGCCGAACTGCTTGCGCACCTCGTACAGGTCGTGTTCACGCAGCTTGGTGATGTCCGTGCCCGCGATCCGGATGGCGCCGGTGTCCGGCTTGAGCAGCCCGACCAGCGTCTTGAGGAAGACGGATTTGCCCGTGCCCGAGGGGCCGAGCATGACCGAAACCTCGCCGGCGGGCAGCGTCAGCGAAACGTCCTGCCAGATGACCTGGTGGCCGAAGGACTTGGTCAGCCCTTCCACACAGATCTCGACACCCATCCGGTTCACCCTTCAGCAGTGGAGCAGCTCCGACATCTGCTCTACGGGGAAGGGCGGCCCGTCCGTCGCGCCGAAGCACGAAATTTTTTACGGGCGCGAAATCAGGGGTGAACGCCGGCGTGCGAGGTGGCCGCGGGCAGCGACGGGGGCGGCAGAGGTGCCGGGGCGGACGGCGTGGCCGGGGGCTCCGGCACCGGCGGCGTGGCCGGCGGCACGGAGGGCACGGTCATCCTGGTTGCGTCCGTTATAAGGGGCACGTCCGGCACTTCAGGGACGTCCGGCACTTCGGGGACGTCCGGGGCGGGCAGTGGCGGCAGGGTGACCTTCGGCAGGGACGGCAGTGGGGGCAACCGGCCTCCGGTCGCGTCCGTCCCGCTCGTGGCGGTTCCCGACGCCGTCCTCGCGGGGGTGCGGGCGGCGGGCGGCTCCGCACGGCCGTGGTCCGGTGTCTGCACGCCCGAGGGCTTCGAGGGGCTGGCACCAGACCCGCCCCAGTCATGAGCGTACGGCAGAACGAACCCGGCGACGACCAGCGTCGCCGCCGTCGAGGCCGCGGCCACCGCATGCGCGTTCACGCCCGTGCGCGGCCGGTTTCGACCGCACAGCCACAGGGCCAGCCCCAGCGTGCCGGCCAGCGTATTGCGCAGCGTCCGCCGGGCCCGCGCCAGCAGCGACTCGACCGTCCGGTAGCTCAGCCCCATCTCGTGGGCGACCTGCCCGACGTCGAGGTCCTCGGACCTCAGCCGGAGCGCCTGAGCCTGCCGGGCGGGCAGTTCGTCGGTGCGCACGGCGAGCCACTTGGCCTCGGCCCGGTCACAGACCACCTCGTCGACGGGCACCGGGCCCGGCGGTACGAGCGTCGCGCTGCTGCGCACCTCGGCCTCGCGGTTGACCTGCCGGTACCGGTCGACACACAGCCGCATGGTCACTGTCGTCAGCCACGCGCCGAGCCGCTCGTCGTCCAGGTGCGGGTTCTCGGCAGCGCGCAGCATGGCCTCGTGCACGGCGTCCTCGGCGTCCTCCACGCTCATGGAGCGGCGGCGGGCCACCTTGAGCAACTGCTCGCGGTGGCTCCACGCGTGCTGCCATCGCTCGTGGGCGGCGGTGTCCGCCCGCCCGCCCGAGTACGCAGGCATGTCCGTCGCCATGAGGGCCCCTTTGCGCTCACCCGCCGGTTCGGCTGTCCGGCGGATGGCGACATTACCGCCGGGTATCCGGAGTTGGGGAGGGGGTGGCGCTCATCGAGTCCTTACCGTTGCTGGCCAGCGGACCTGTGCCGGGCAGGACACCGTCGCCGGGCAGCTCGACACCGCTTGTGGGGACGGGAAGCACGGGCTTTGCGGACTCCACGCCGCCGCCCGGCGCGGTCTTCGACGGTGAGGGCGTGCGCGAGGACGGCTCGGGGGATGCGACACGCGGGCCGGCCGGGCGTACGGGAGCCGTGGAGGCCGACGGCTTCGGTCGCGCCGGACGGGACGACGCCGGAGCCGGGGGGATGGCGGATCCGCCGAGGTCCGGCACCATCCGATGTCCTTCGAGGAAGTACCCGAACCATGCCTTGACCGTGCGCAGGTACGCGGCGGAGTGGTTGTAGCCGAGGATTGCGAGGTCCAGGTCGTGCGGGTCGGAGAGATCCCGCCCGCCCGCGCACAGGTAGCGGCCGGCCGCGAGTGCCGCGTCGTAGACGTTGCCCGGATCGCTGCGTTGGTCGCCATTGCCGTCGGAGCCCCAGGTGGCCCACGTCGACGGGATGAACTGCATAGGACCGACGGCGCGGTCGTACGCCGTGTCCCCGTCGTGCACCCCGCCGTCGGTGTCCCTGATGAGAGCGAACCCGTTGCCGTCCAGCCGGGGGCCGAGGATCGGTGCGACGGTCGTGCCGTCCGCGGCCACCCGGCCGCTGCGCGCCTGCCCGGACTCCACCTGGCCGATCGCGGCCAGCAGTTGCCGGCGCAGACGGCAGCCCGGCGCGCTGCGTGCGAGATCCGACTCGGCCTGCCGGTACGCGGCCAGTATCGTGGCCGGCAGCGCGCCGCCGGCCGGGGCGGCGGAGCTGTCCGTGCCCCGTCCCGTCTCGCGGGCCCGCAGCGGCGGAAGCTCGGTGCGGTACGGGGTGTCGCCGGAGACGCTCTGCCCCGGCGGTGGCGTCGGACGCTGAGCCGGGGCCGAGGCGTGGGCCGCCGGCCCCGGCGCCCGTGAGGCGGTCAGCGCCGCCATGGCCGCCGTCGCGACCGCTGTTGCCTTGACACCCCTGCGCGTGCGCCCTGTCATCTTGCGCCCTGTCATGATGCGGACCCCTCCCAGTGCCGCCGAGCCGGAGATGAGGCCCGGCGCGGTTTGCGTCACCTGCTCTACGCGGGGACATCGCGGGTTCGTCGCGCGCAGCTGCGCCTTTTCCCGGTCGGGACGGCGCCGACGGCGGCGGAGGGCACCGCTAACGTGGGCGCATGGAGCGATTGCGGGTGGAGTTCACCACCGAACCCTTCGACCTCGATGAAGCGCCGGCCCATGCGGTGGTCGCCCGCGAGGTCATCCAGGCGGCCGAGCTGGACGCCGTGGACGTCGGCCCGTTCGGCAATACGGCGGAGGGCGGCGCCAACGAGGTGCTGAACGCGGTCGACGCGCTGCTGCGCCGGACCCTGGAGGCCGGCGCCACTCGTGTCTCGTTGCAGATCAATGTGATCGGGGAGGGCGAGAAGTGACCCAGCCGGGAGATCACCCCCTCGTCAGCGCTGTGAAGCCGCTCGTCGACGCGCTGGGTGCCGAGATACTGAGCCCCGAGCAGGCCGGTTCCGACGATGTGGTGCTGGCCTGGGAGGGCGAGGACGTGCTGGCCGTGCGGCTGCCGCAGCTGTCGGACTCACTCGACCACATTCTGGCCGCCATGGAGCGTCGGCACGGCATGCCGCTGTCCGAGCTGGACCGGAAGACGAAGCAGCTGGTCGTACGGACGCTGGAGGCGCGCGGCGCCTTTTCAGTACGGCACGGAGTGGAGACGGTGGCCGGCGCCCTGGGCGTCAGCCGCTTCACCGTCTACAACTACCTCAACAGGGAGAACGCCGAGAAGGACAGCTAGGGCGGCGCTCACTGCCGCCCGGCGACACCCTGCGCGGCCTCGCGGACCGGGCCGGCATCGCCGTTGTCGGACTCGATGAGGCCCGAGCGCTCCGGGGCCCACCACCTGCATACTCCGGCGGCCGTCCGCTCGCTGCTGCCGGACCCGCGCGTCCTCGCCGATGCTCGCCGCGCGGCACAGTGGTCCCGACGGAGCCGCCGAAGCGGTATGGGCGGCTGGTCGAGTGAGCCGGTTCCGCGACCGGCAGAACCCCGCCGGCCTGGAGGTTTCCTCCAACTCGGCGGGGCTCTGCGTACCGTCGGGACGGCAGAACCGGAACTACGACGAGGTCGCCGCTGCCTCCTCTGCCGTGATCCTGGGCCGGTTCGGCTCAGCCATCAGGGAGCGGAGCTTCGTGGTGGCCGGGTCCGTGGGACGGCGCAGATGCCAGTCCGTCACCGCCTGGTAGGCAGCGGCGACTTCCAGGAGCCGGTCCTCCTCGTACGGGCCGGCGCCGAGGGTCGCGCCCACGGGTACCTGGGCGCTGTCGAACCCGATCGGGAAGGCGATCTCCGGCAGGCCGAGGATGTCGAAGGGCACCGGGCTGGTCTGGAGGACCACGTCGCAGCGGTCCATGACGCCGTCCAGCACCTCCCGCAGGAGGTGGTTCTTGGCGCGCTGGCCGGTGATCCACTCATCACCGGAGAGCATGAGCCCCTGCAGCCAGGTGAGCAGCGAGACGCCGAAGGCCGTGGGATCCGTGCGCAGCCAGTGGCGGAACGGCTCGGTACGTTCGCTGAGCCGAATGGCGTTGAAGGTGCCAGTGAGCAGTTCCCAGTCGTCGGGGTAGGTGACATCGACGATCGTGGCGCCGGAGATCCCGGCGAGCTTGTCGAGGAAGGTCTTGCGTATGGACAGCACGTCACCGGACGCGCTGCCAAGGAAGTCGGCGGGGACGCCGATCCGCGTCGCCCGGCGCAGCCGGACCTTTCCGCCGCCCGAGACGACGGGGGTGGCGGAGCGTACGAGATCGGGCAGGGCGGGCAGTCCGAGGGTGCGCGGGTCCTTCGGGTCCGGCCCGGCGAGGACCGCCGTCATGATGGCCGCGTCCATCGCGTCGCGGGCGAGCGGCCCGCTGTGGTCGCGGGTGTAGGACAGCGGGATGATGCCGTGGATGGAGGTGCGGCCCATGGTGGGCTTCAGCCCGGTCAGGTTCTGCTGGTTGGACGGCATGGTGATGCTGCCGCCGGTCTGGGTGCCGATCGAGGATGTCGCCATGCGGGCGGCGACAGCACACGCGGGGCCGGTGGACGACCCTCCGGGGTCGGTGGACGGGTCGTTGGGCGTCCAGGCGTTGACCGTGGTGATCGTGCCGTTCGGAGTGGTCGCGCGGGTGGTCGCGAGCGGGCCCATCTGGCCCTTGCCGAGCACGATGCCGCCCGCTGCCTTGAGCCGGGCGACCGCGGTGGCGTCCTCGCCCGGCACGAAGTCCGCGAAGATGAACGAATTGGCGCGGGTCGCAACGCCGTTCGTGAAGTAGTTGTCCTTGATGCACAGCGGGATACCGGCGAGTGGTCCGCGCTTGCCCTGTCCACGGTCGACCTTGCGTGCCTCGGCGAGGGCCTGGTCACCGAGCACGGCGGCGAACGCCTGGTAGGTCCCGTCGTACTCGTTGATCCGGTCCAGGTGTGCCTGCACGAGGTCGACGGCCTTCAGCTGTCCCCGCCGCATGAGGACGGCTGCCTCGGCGAGGGTTGCCTCGGTCGGGTCCTTGCGTGCCGCATCACGTACCGGCACGTTCGGTACGGTGACCGTCGGCGTGCGGGTCGTGGCGGAGGCGGGAACGGCCTGCGCGGCCAGGGTGACACCCGCGGCAATCGCGGTGGAACGGGCCAGGAACGCCCGGCGGTTGACCTCGCGGCTCATCGTCCGTCCGCCTCTCCGGTCCAGGCCTCGGTGATCGACGGGTACTCCAGCGGCGGCGAGGCCTGCTGCGCGTACGCGGGCGCCCAGGCGCCGCTCACGGCCGGCGTCCAGTTGGCGATGGCGGGCGGGGTGCTTTTGACGAACGTACGCAGCGATGCCAGGGCTTGCGCCCGAGTTGGCGCGCCCGTCTTCGAATCGCTGCTTACGGGGAGCTGGTTGAGGTCGACTCCGGCCAGCGCGAGTCTGGCGCGTATGTACGTGTCCAGTTGCTCGTCGGTTGGCTGCTGCGGCTCGCTCACGGATCCTCCAATGATCACTTGTGCCGCAATCAACCAGTTTTTTATGTCAAGTTCATTGACCAAGTGATGCGGCGGCGTTACATGCCGCACCCGTACTACCGGCCAAGTTCCGCCATTTTCTGAACAGAACGGGATGCATGGCCGCCTCCGGGACAAGCAGGGCCACGATCTCTTCGGGTCCGGATCGGGTTTCGGTGCTTGTTGGGCTGCCGCCCACCGCCGGCTGTACGGGACAGCGGGCGGTGAGCGGCAGCATCATCAGGTCTGCGGTGCGAGGTCGGGGCCCAGTGAGGCGAACTTCTCGCGGGCGACGATCCGCTTCGGCGGCCAGGTGATGTTCTTCGGCGGCCAGCTCTGCTTGGTCCGCGTCAAGAACCACGCAGGCGGCTCGTACATCGGCGGCTCATAGCCGTCGGGCAGTGCGGTCTTCCACTGCACGCCCTTCGTACGCGTCGCGAACTCGTCCTTGATGGCCTTGAGCCGCTCCGGCTGGGTCAGCAGATCCACTGCAGTGGCGGCCAAGTACTTCGCGGCGGCGAGTACTGCGGCGTGACCGGGGTCCGCGGCGGCGCAAGCGGCCGTCGCCCAGCTGTGCATCTTGCACCCGATGGGGGCAAGGGCGGCGCCCATGGAGACGGTCGGCACCCGCCAGCTGATGTCGGCGACATCGGTTGAGCCGCCGCCCAGGAAGACCGGGTTGGGGGCAGTGAGGGCGGCGATCTCGCTGTGCAGGCCCCGTTGGGGCAGGCCCAGGGATGCCTGGATCTCCTTGGCGAGGGTCTGCGCGGCCTCGGAGTACGTCGGCGGGCCGATCTGCCGCATGTTGTCGTGCATCAGCTCGGCGAAGGACTTGCTCGGCAGCTGGTTCCAGCAGGAAGAGGTGATCCGGTGCTGTACTGACGTCTGACTGGCCTTCGCCGCCGCCTCGGAGACGGCGATCACCTTGTCCAGCAACACCTGGACTCGGGCCGGGCTGCCTTCGCGTACGTAGTACGAGATCTCGGCCACCTCTGGCGTGACGTTGGGTATGTCGCCGCCGTTGTTGATGACCCAGTGGAGGCGACCGGACGGCGCGAGGTTCTCCTCCCGGAGGAACTCCGACATCGTTGCCATCATGACCGCGGCGTCCAGCGCGCTCTTGTTGCCGAGCGGGGTGCCGCCGTGCCCGGAGACGCCGAGGAAGGTGAAGGTCACCGCCGTCATCGCGGAGTTGCTGCCCCAACCAGTGGCGTTCGAGACGGAGGGGTGCCAGTCGAGGAAGGCGTCCAGCCCGTCGTACACGCCCTTGCTGACCGCATACGACTTGCCGATCAGCGCCTCCTCGGCAGTGGAGCCGAAGAACTTCACGGTGGCGTCGATGCCGTGCTTGCGGACGGCCTTGGCCACGGCGACGGCGGCGGCTGAGGCTGCCGTGCCGAGCGCGCTGTGGCCGCAGCCGTGGCCGGGGCCGTAGCTCGGGGCGTACGGGTCGTGGATGTACTCGAGAGGGTCGTGCTGTCCGACGCCCTTCTTCTGCGACAGACCGGGCAGTGCGTCGTACTCGCCGCTGAAGCCCAGCACCGGGCCGCCCTTGCCCTGCCGGAATGTCGCGGTGAAGGCCGTCGGAAAGCCCGCCGTGCCGAACTCCACGGTGAAGCCGTTGGCCTCGAGGAAGTCGGCATGCGCCAGGGAGGACTTCCACTCCCGCAGCGACAGCTCGGCGTTCTCCCAGACCTCGTCGTCGAGGCCGGTGATGTCCTTTGCGCCGGCGGCGATCCACTGCAGGGCGGTGGTCTTGGCCGGGGAGTCCTGCGCGAGGTTGGTCGGGGCGGTGTAGCCGGCAACCGTGGCCTCGGCGGTATCCGTCGCCGCAGCCATTGCCGGGTCCGCCGCGGCCACCGTCGCCGCGGTTGTCACGCCGACCGCGCCGAGCATGGCGATGATCTGGCGGCGGCTCAATCCGCTGGCGAGTGCTGCCCCGTCGTGGTCATGGTCATGGTCGTGGTGATCGTGCAGGTCGCACACGCGCGCCTCCGGGGATGAGTGCGTAGAAAGGGGTTTCTCCCAAACGATCTGCACCTTGGCCCTGGATTGTTACTGTGTCAAGATTGTTGAATCACGGGAGAGTTACCGAACCCCAACAGTGTGCCGATGCGCTGCTGGGCGTTCTGAGCGTGTTCTTCAACGAGTGCGGTTGCGGTGTGCCTCGACGGACAGTTCGCGTTTCACGGTCTTGCCGACGTCGTGACGGGGTGCACCGGCGCCCCGGCGGTCATCGATGCCGCTCCGGCGGCGGCCGCGGCTGCGATGAGCACGTCAAACGCGAGCCCGGGCGAGGCAGGCAGACCGCGATCTTGCAAGCATCCTGCTCGCCGGCCGGCTCCGCGCCCGCCCTGTCACCTCGTCCCTCCGAGTCCCCGCGTGTCGTCACGCGCCGTCGCCTCGGCGACCCGGGATCGGCGACCCGGATCGGAGAGTCGGATCGGGGAGTCGGTCGGGATGGCCGCGGTCCGGCGCGGGCCCGCCTGTATGGCCGACGATCTCCTGTCGGCAAAGCCGGGGGATCGTCCGCACTATGGATGTAGTACGCACCGGGTGGCTTGGCGGTGGAGTCATGCGGACGTAGTGGGCGGTGCATGATGCCGAATTTTCAACAAAGTGTTGACGTCGTGTTGCCGAGGGCGTTAGCTATCCGCAGCCCGTCCGAACGCACAGCGAAAAACAGCCACGGAGGCTCCCGTGACTTCAGGACCACAGCGCTTGCCCGGGGTGGCCCCCGGACCCCCGGCGGGCCTCGTCCGGTTCAACACCTCGCAGGACAGCGCGGCCCTGGCCGCCCTGCACGAGGTGTGCGCCAGTTCGGCGTGGGGGAGCAAGCTGCTTGCCCAGCGTCCGTACGCCACGGTGGAGGCACTCTTCGACGCAAGCGACGCCGCCATGGCCGAGCTGAGTGCCGAGGACCTGGCCGAGGCGATGGCGGGGCACCCGCCGATCGGCCGGCCGAAGCCCGGGGACCCCACCTCATCCCGCGAACAGAGCGGGATGGCCGGGGCCGGTGAGGAGCTCAAGGCTGAAATGCTGGAACTGAACCTGGCCTACCAGGAGAGGTTCGGACATGTCTTTCTGATCTGCGCCACCGGCCGCACCGGTGAGCAGATGCGTGACGCGGTCCGCGAGCGGATCGGTAACTCGCCCGGGCAGGAGCGGGAAATCGTCCGCACCGAGCTGGGCAAGATCAACCGCATCCGGCTGACCCGCCTCGTAGCAGAAGGAGAGTGATGTCTTGAGCACCGAGACCACCGCATCGGTGTCCACGCACATCCTGGACACCAGCGTCGGACGCCCCGCCGGGGGCGTCGCCATCTCCCTCGCGGCCCGCAGCGGCCTCGACGCGGAGTGGGTGACGCTCGGCGGATCGAAGACCGACGCGGACGGGCGCTGCAAGGACCTGCCGGCGCTGCCGGAGACAACGACCCACGTACGTCTCGACTTCGAGACCGAGGCGTACTTCGCCAACCAGCCCACCAAGCAAGCCGAGGCGCAGCAGGACGCCCCCCGCGTAAGGGACAGCGGTGCGTTCTTCCCGGAGGTGGCGATCACTTTCGCCGTCGAGCCGGGCGAGCACTACCACGTACCGCTGCTGCTCAACCCGTTCGGCTACTCCGTTTACCGAGGGAGCTAGCAGACATGCCCACGATTCTCGGCCAGAACCAGTACGGCAAAGCAGAGAACCGCGTCGTCAAGATCACGCGGGACGGCGACACCCACCACATCAAGGACCTGAACGTCTCGGTCGCCCTCTCCGGCGACATGGACGACGTCCACTACTCCGGCTCCAACGCCAATGTCCTGCCGACCGACACCTCCAAGAACACGGTGTACGCGTTCGCCAAGGAGTACGGCATCGAGTCCGCCGAACAGTTCGGCATCCACCTGGCCCGTCACTTCGTGACCAGCCAGGAGCCGATCCACCAGGCGCGCATCCGCATCGAGGAGTACGCCTGGGAGCGCATCGAGACCTCGGACAACAACTCCAAGCTCATCGGAGCCGACGAGGTCAAGCACTCCTTCGTCCGCAAGGGCCAGGAGACCCGCGTCGCCCAGATCACCTTCGACGGTGAGAAGTGGCAGGTCATCTCCGGTCTGAAGGACCTCACTGTGATGAACTCGACGAACTCCGAGTTCTGGGGTTACGTCAAGGACAAGTACACGACGCTCCCGGAGGCGTACGACCGCATCCTCGCGACCCAGGTGTCCGCCAAGTGGCGCTACAGCTGGTCGTCCGACGAGGAGCGGATGCCGAACTGGGAGGAGTCCTACGAGCGAGCCAAGAAGCACATACTCCATGCCTTCGCTGAGACGTACTCCCTCTCGCTCCAGCAGACCCTGTACCAAATGGGTTCGCGCGTCATCAACAGCCGCAGCGAGATCGACGAGATCCGCTTCTCGCTGCCGAACAAGCACCACTTCCTGGTCGACCTCGAGCCGTTCGGCCTCAAGAACGAAAACAACGACAACTCGGTCTACTTCGCGGCGGACCGCCCCTACGGGCTTATCGAGGCCACCATCCTGCGGGACGGCGTCGAACCGCAGATCCCGGTCGACATGACCAACCTCTGACCTCGGTCGGAGCGCCTCAACACCCTTGACGCGCGCGCCGGCGTCGACCCCCGGGAGACTTTTCCGGCTCCCGGGGGCCCGAAGGGGAGCGGGGGCATCTGCGCACCACCCGCGCGCACGACCGTAAAGATGCGGTGGTACGCGCATCACGGACTCGCCTCGTCACCCCGCTCGACCCCCGAGTCCGTACGAGCCGGGCGCAAGCCCGCGGGAAGAAACGAGGAACCGCCATGGCGGCTTCGCGCATCGTCATCGAGAACTGCGCCATCGCGACCGTGGACGCCAACGACACCGAGTACGCCTCGGGTCATGTGGTCGTCGCCGGCAACAAGATCGAGTCGGTGGGCGCCGGCAAGGCCCCCGAGGGGCTCGAGGACGTGGCCCGCCGCATCGACGGCACCGGGCACCTCGTCACGCCCGGCCTGGTCAACACCCACCACCACTTCTACCAGTGGATCACCCGGGGTCTGGCCACCGACCACAACCTCTTCAACTGGCTGGTCGCGCTCTACCCGACGTGGGCGCGCATCGACGAGCCGATGGCGCGCGCGGCGGCGCGGGGCTCCCTCGCGATGATGGCCCGCGGCGGTGTCACCACCGCGATGGACCACCACTACGTCTACCCGCGGGGGTCGGGCGACCTGTCCGGCGCGATCATCGGCGCGGCGAGTGAGATGGGGGTCCGCTTCACCCTCGCCCGCGGCTCCATGGACCGCGGCAAGTCGGACGGCGGCCTGCCGCCGGACTTCGCCGTCGAGTCCCTCGAAGGCGCGCTCGCCGCCACCGAGGCGACCATCGACAAGCACCACGACGCCTCCTTCGACGCGATGACCCAGATTGCCGTCGCGCCCTGCTCGCCCTTCTCCGTCTCCACCGAACTGCTGTGCCAGGGCGCCGAGCTGGCCCGCCGCAAGGGCGTCCGGCTGCACACCCACGGCTCGGAGACCGTCCAGGAGGAGGAGTTCTGCAAGGAGCTCTTCGGGATGGGCCCGACTGACTACTTCGAGTCGACCGGCTGGCTCGGCCAGGACGTGTGGATGGCCCACTGCGTCCACATGAACGACTCGGACATCGCCGCCTTCGCCCGTACCGGCACGGGCGTCGCGCACTGCCCGTCGTCCAACGCCCGCCTCGCCGCCGGTATCGCCCGGGTCCCCGACATGCTGAAGGCCGGCGTCCCGGTCGGCCTCGGTGTTGACGGCACTGCCTCCAACGAGTCGGGCGAGCTGCACACCGAGCTGCGCAACGCGCTCCTCATCAACCGGCTCGGGGCCCACCGCGAGGCGGCACTGGGTGCCCGCCAGGCGCTGCGCCTCGGTACGTACGGCGGCGCCCAGGTCCTCGGCCGCGCCGACCAGATCGGCTCTATCGAGGCCGGCAAGCTCGCCGACCTGGTGCTCTGGCAGATGGACACGCTCGCCCACTCCTCCATCGCCGACCCGGTGACCGCGCTCGTCTTCGGCGCGGCCGCCCCCGTCACGCTCTCCCTCGTCAACGGCAAGACCGTCGTCGAGGACAACCACCTCACCACGGTGGACGAGTACGCCATCGCCCGCTCCGCGCGGGACGAGGCACAGCGCCTCGCGCGGATCGCCGCGCAGGCCTGACCCGAAGGAAGTCCGGTCGAGGGGGACGGTCCTCGGCCGGCGGCCGTGGACCCGAGCGGGGTCCATGGCGGCCGTGCCCGGCGGGGTGCGCACCGCAATCGGTGCGCACTCCCCGGGGCGGTGACTCGTGTCTTCACCACCCCAGAAGGCATGCACACTTCGCGTTCGCACCACCTCCCTGACACCCGCGTCACCGCCGACGTGTAACCGACCGGAGGAACCCCGTGGCCGCACAGCCCAGGTTTCACAACGATGCAGGCGCCGCACCCGACCGGAAGCACCCGGTCGACGAGACGCTTCCGCCCGTCAAGATGCTCACCAGCGGCCTTCAGCATGTGGCCGCGATGTACGCGGGCGTGGTGGCCCCGCCCATGATCGTGGGGCCCGCTGTGGGCCTGAGCGCCAAGGAGACCGCCTTCCTGATGGGGGCGAGCCTCTTCACGGCCGGCATAGCCACCCTGCTGCAGACCCTCGGCTTCTGGAAGGTCGGCGCCCGGCTCCCGTTCGTCAACGGAGTCTCCTTCGCGGGTGTGACCCCGATGATCGCCATCGGCAAGGACCGAGGAGCCGACGGCATCACCGTCATCTTCGGCGCGATCATTGTCGCGAGCTTGCTGGGCTTCGTCCTCACGCCGTACTTCTCGAAGCTCGTCCGCTTCTTTCCGCCCGTCGTCACCGGCACCGTCATCACGCTGATCGGTGTCTCGCTGCTGCCGGTGGCCTTCAACTGGTCGCAGGGCGGCAACTCCGCCGCCGCCGACTACGGTTCGATGAAGAAAATCGGCATGGCGGCCCTGACTCTCGTGATCGTGCTCGCCCTGCGCAAACTGCTGCGCGGCTTCCTCCAGCAGATCGCGATCCTCCTCGGTCTCGTCGTCGGCACCGTCATCGCCGTCCCGATGGGGATGACCAGCCTGGACGCCATGAAGAACGCCGACGTGGTCGGGTTCCCGACGCCGTTCCACTTCGGCGTCCCGCAGTTCGAGATCGCCGCGATCGTCTCGATGTGCATCGTGATGCTGGTCTGCATGACCGAGTCCACCGCCGACATGCTCGCGCTCGGCAGGATCGTCGACCGGCCCGCGGACGAGCGGACCATCGAGGGCGGACTGCGCGCCGACACCCTCGGCAGCGCGATCAGCCCTCTCTTCAACGGCTTCATGTGCAGCGCCTTCGCCCAGAACATCGGCCTGGTCGCGATGACGAAGGTGCGCAGCCGGTTCGTCGTCGCCGCGGGCGGCGGGATCCTGATCCTGCTGGGGCTGTGTCCGGTCGCCGCCTCGGTGATCGCACTCGTACCGCTGCCGGTCCTCGGCGGCGCGGGCATCGTGCTCTTCGGTTCGGTCGCCGCCAGCGGCATCCAGACGCTGGCCACCGCCGCTCTGGAGAAGGGCGAGAACGCGCTGATCGTCGCGGCCGCCGTCGGCATCGGGCTCATCCCGATCGCCGCGCCGGAGTTTTACCACGCCTTTCCGAAGGACGCGCTCGTCGTCCTCGACTCGGGCATCTCCACCGGCTGCATCGTGGCGATCGTCCTCAACCTGGTCTTCAACCACCTGGGGAAGAAGCGGCGTCCAGAGCCTTCGGTGGTCACCGCTACCGGCTCGGAGACGGTAGCGGTCCACTGATCAGGGCAGCGAATCCAGGCAGGCGTACAGCCCTTCTCCGTACCGGAGTTCGGGCCTGCTCGTGCGACGCGAGTCTCAGCCCAGGAGTTCCGCACTGCTCGCCGGCTCCACCCGCGGCTGCCCGTTGAGGCGGTGCCGCTCGATGGACGAGCGGCGGTACACCTCCTCGCGGACCCGCTGGATCTCGCCGATCGGCCGATGCTCCTCACGGGTGCGCCAGGGCGTGATCGACGTGCCGTCCGCCCGCACATCGACGGACTGTGGGACGCGTGGCGGCGTGCACTTACCGAGCGCGACCTGCGGGTGGTGATGTCACTGCTCGATCGGGTTGGTCCCGAATGTCCGCAGCCCCCGCACCGGCCGCAGCGTCTCGTGACGTGTCTGGATCTGTGGGTTATGTAGCCTTACAGCCATGGCGCGGTGATCTGCTGGTTCGGAGACTGGAGGGGTCCGCCGGAGGGACCGGCAGACCGAAGGATCAGGTGATTGCGATGACAGACGAATTCTCCGCACCGGCTGGGGTGCGTGTGCCGGACTCGAAGCTCGCGCGGGAGGCGACCGAGCTCGTACGGGACAGCACGAGTGAGCTGATCTACGACCACTCGCGCCGTGTGTACTTCTTCGGCAGCCTCCAGGGGCGCAACCGGGATCTCAGCTTCGACCCCGAACTGCTCTACATCGGGGCCATGTTCCACGACTTGGGCCTGAACGAAACCTTCCACAGCAGCGGGCGACGCTTCGAAGTGGACAGCGCAAATGAGGCCCGCCGCTTTCTGCAGGCCCATCAGGTGCCGGAGGACAGCATTCGCCGGGTGTGGACCGCCATCGCGCTGCACACCACCCCCGGCGTCCCCGAGTTCATGGAGCCGGAGGTGGCGCTGGTGACCGCAGGCGTCGAGTACGACGTCCTAGGCATCGGCTACCACGACATCGACGAGGCGGACCGCGCCGCTGTCGTCGCTCTGCACCCGCGCCCCGGCTTCAAGGAGCGCATCCTGGAGGCATTCACCGACGGGGTCCGGCCCAAGCCGCAGACCACGTTCGGCAACGTCAAGGCCGATGTGCTCGCGCACTACGTGCCCGGCTTCGAGCGAGGGGACTTCGTGCGCACCATCCTGGATTCCCCATGGGCCGAGTAGCCACCCGCCGGCAGCCGGACCCCGTGGTCGCTGTGGTCGCCTTCGACGGGGTTCAGCTGCTGGACGTGACGGGCCCCGCCGAGGTGTTCACCACGGCCAACACCTTCGGGGCCCGCTACGACGTGCGGATCGTCTCGCCGACCGGCACCGATGTACGCACCTCTTCGGGCGTGCGGGTCGGCGTGGACGGCGCGCTGCCCAGTCTGCCCGCGCGGCTGGACACGCTCGTCGTGCCCGGTCAGCGGGACTGGCAGCGGGCCGTCACCGACCGGAGTCTGCTCGTCCTCGTCGAGGAGCTTGTCCGGCGCTCACGACGGATCACCTCGGTGTGCGCCGGAGCTTTCGTCCTGGCCCAGACGGGCGCGCTGAACGGGCGGCGAGCGGCCACGCACTGGCGGCTTGCCGGGCAGCTGGCGATCGCGTACCCCCAGGTGAAGGTTGAGGCGGACCCGGTGTTCGTCAAGGACGGCGACGTCGTTACCTCCGCCGGTGTCACCGCGGGCATCGACCTCGCCCTGTCCCTGGTCGAGGACGACCACGGCGCCGACACGGCGCGTGATGTCGCACGTGAGCTGGTCGTCTTCATGGCCCGCCCCGGGGGACAGTCCCAGTTCAGTGCCCGCCTGGCCCCGCGTGAGGCGAAGCACCCGGCCGTGCGGCGGGTGATGGACACCGTCGGGGCCGACCCGGCCGCCCCGCACAGCCTGGAGTCCCTGGCCCGTGAAGTGGGCGTCAGCGCCCGCCACCTCAGCAGACTCTTCCGCAGCGAGACCGGGACAACTCCGGGTCAGTACCTTGAATCAGTGCGGCTCGAGGCCGCCCAGGCTCTCCTCGAGGCGAGCAACGACTCTGTCGACACGGTGGCTCAGGAGTCCGGCTTCGGTTCATCGGAAACAATGCGCCGCATCTTCCAGCACACCTTGGGCGTCGCTCCGACCGCCTACCGGGCACGTTTTCGCACCACCGCAGCCGCCATCCACGCATGAGTACCGCAGTGAGGTGTGGCGGGCCGGGGCGCGGGAGCTCTGTCGGTGTGTGAGCAGGGACGGCGGCCGGGCGGTCGATCGATCTGGGGGGCTGGGCTGAGTCCCTGCGTGCCCTGAGGCGGCTCTCCGGGGCCGGCTCAGGGCTCAGCGGGCATCGGGGACGCTTCCGCGGGGATGAGCTGCTCGGTCCAGATGCATTTGCCCTCGGGTGTGTAGCGGGTGCCCCAGCGCTGGGACATGGCCGCGACGAGCTGGAGCCCGCGGCCGCCCTCGTCGACGATGGACGCGTGGCGGATGTGCGGGGTGGTGAGGCTGGTGTCCGACACCTCGCAGATCAGGGTGCGGCTGCGGAGCAGCCTCAGCAGGATGGGGCCCTTCGCGTGCCGGATGACATTGCCGACCAGCTCGCTGACGAGCAGTTCGGTGGTCATCTCGAGCTGCTCCAGGTGCCAGGCGGCGAGTTGCTCGCGGACATGGCCGCGGGCCTGGCCCGCCGCGATGGGGTCCTCCGGCAGCGGCCAGGTGGCGACATTGCCGGGCGCCAGCCGGTGAGTCCGGGCGATGAGTACCGCGGCGTCGTCCCGGGGCTGGTGGTCCGTGGGCAGCAGGGCGGAGGTGAGGGTCTCGCACAGCCGGTCCAGGTCGCCGGCCTGCTCGCGGCGCGGGGCATGGGCGAGGATCCGGGCGAGATGGGCCATCCCGTCGTCGATGTCCCGGCCATGGGACTCGACCAGGCCGTCGGTGTAGAGGGCGAGCAGGGTCCCCTCGGGCAGTTGGGTGCGGACGGTTTCGAGGGGAGGTGCCGCGACGCCGAGGGGCGGGTCGGGGCCGTGCGCCGGGAAGCCGACGGTGGCATCGGGGCGGTCTGTGGCGGGGGGCAGCTGTCCGGCGCTGGCGTACTGGAACTCGCCACTGACGGGGTCGTAGATGCCGTACAGACAGGTGGCGAAGCGGTCCGTGCCGAGGTCGATGACGATGTCGTTGAGGTGCGCGAGGATCTCCCCGGGCGGCAGTTCCAGGTCGGAGAGGGTACGTACGGCCGTGCGCAGGCGGCCCATCACGGCGGCCTCGGACATGCCGTGGCCCATCACATCGCCGATGACGAGCGCGACCCGGTCGGCGGAGAGCGGCAGGACGTCGTACCAGTCGCCGCCGATGTCGGTGCCGTGGCCGGCGGGCAGATAGCAGGCTGCGGTGGTGACGGCAGGCAGCGAGGGCAGCGCCTGGGGCAACAGGGCGCGCTGGAGTTCCCGGGCCCGGGTCATGGCGTCGTCGTACAGGCTCGCCCGTTCCAGGGCCTGTGCGATCAGCCCGCTCACGGCGGTGAGCAGGGTGCGCTCGTCTTCGCTGAGCCGCCGCGGCCGGTCGAAGGAGACGACGCAGGCGCCGAGGGCCCGCCCCGAGACGGTCAGCGGGAGGAACGCCCAGGCCTTCTTGTGCCCGGCCGCCGCCAGATGGGCCGTCCCGGGGTAGCGGGCGAGGTACTCGTCCGCCGACTCGATGAACTGCGGCGTGCCGGTGCGCAGCGTCTCGCCCGCCGGGGTGATCGCCGCGAGGGGCAGGCCGTGCACGCGGTCGGGGAATCCGCGCGGGTAGCCGACCGAGCCGACGACGTGCAGCCGGTCGTCCTCCACGGCCATCACCACGAGTCCCGCGGCACGGAAGGAGGGCAGGACGCTGTCGGCGACCGCGCTGACCACGTCCGTGGCCGTAACGGCCTCGGCGAGATGCCGGGTGAGCTGGGCGACCAGGACGGCACGGTCGGCGGTGGCCCGTTCCGCGGCCATCCGCAGCCGCTTCTCGGTGATGTCGGTGATGTAGAGCGTGAGGCCGCCGGGGAGCGGCAGCACCCTCAGGTGGTACCACCGCTCGGTGTCCGGCCACAGGACGTCGAACCCCGTCGGCTCGCCGTCCGCGACCGCCCTGCGGCACCGCTCCTCCAGGCCGGGGACGCTGCGTGCGGCGGGTACGTCCCACAGCAGCCTGCCGGTCAGGTCGGACGAGGAGCCGAGGAGGCGTTCGGCCGCGGCGTTGACGAACTCGATCTGCCAGTCACCGCGTGTGGACAGGAAGCCGTCACTGGTGTGCCGCAGGGCGCGGCCTACCGACTCCAGGGCGGCGTGGGTCTCCGTGGTGTTCCACGAGGTCCCGGTCACCCGGACCGTTTCACCGTCCTCGACGACCGCCTCACCACGGGTCCGCAGCCAGCCGTACGACCCGTCCGCCCGGCGAAGTCGGTACTCGACCTCGTACCACCCCCGGGTGCGCAGCCCCTCGTCGGTCTCCGCCAGAACCCAGGGCTGGTCGTCGGGGTGCATGAGATCGACCCAGCTCTCCACCCGCCGGTCGAACCGCTCCCAGTCGATGCCGAGCCGGTCCAGGACCTGTTGCTCGAAGGAGAGGGCACCGGTCCGTACGTCCCACTCCCAGGCCCCCAGCGACTCCGCGCGTGGCGGCGGCGGGCGAGCCGGACCCCGTTCCGGCTCCTCCAGCAGGGCGGGGGACGGGCCCCCGGAGGGGGGCTGGGGCAGCCGCAGCCGCCCGGCCGCCCACAGGGCCACCTTCTCGAGGAACTCCCGCTGTGCCGGGCTGGGTTCACCGCGCGGGGCCGTCAGCACCGACAGCACCCCGAGCGGCCCCTGCGGCCCGGGCAGCGGCACCGCAGCCATCCCGGCGCCCGCGGGCACCCCGGAGAGCCGGGCCGGATCGGGCGCACCGCTGGACCGCTGTTCGGGAGCCCGGATGCCCGGGAGCCAGACGTAGCCGTCCTTCCGCGTGGCCACCGTAGGGGCCGACGACCCGTCCTCGCGGACATTGCGCCAGACCGTGGTGAAGGCCCGGGGCAGTCCGCTGCTCACCACCAGACGCAGATCCCAGGCGGTGGACTTGGCCCGCAGATGGGCCATCCCGCCCAGTCCGCCGAGCTCGGCCGTCGCGTGCTGCAGGGCGGTCAGCAGTACTTCGGTGTCCTCCAGACCGTCCCCGGCGGCGGCGAGCATCTGCAGACGGTCGGCACCAGGGGCCGGGTTGGTCCGCTTCCGGGCTTCTCCGGTAGACATCACACAATCGCCACCTAACACGATAATTCTACGTATTCCGGGCAGCTGGCTGCCTCTCGGTTTCGCAGTGGCGGAGTTGTCAGCGGTGAGGCCGGCAGTCTCGGGCTGTTTGCCCTGGTCGCCGTACTCGTCGTGGTGGCCGGCTTTCCTGCCGCCGCGCTGTCGTCTGCCGCCCCGGCCGCGGCGGCAGGACTACGTAGACCAGCGGGTCCGCAAGTGCGACCCGCAGTCCAAGGTCGGCCGCCGCATCGGGGCCGTGGTCGAGTACTGGCACAAAAAGCGCTCGTCACACAGCGGGGTGTGGCTGGGTGCACGCCCAAAGGGGAGTCGTGAGCAAGGGGCAGACCTACTCTGCCGAAACGTGGTGGGGTCGGCGGCCAAGATCCCGCGTGATACGCAGATCTGCACGCAGTACGAGGGGTGAGCGTAAAGGCGTGCCTGACGCTTAAGTGGCATCAGCCTTCTTCACCGCTCTGTCCGCCGGCTATTGCGACCACCGGCCCCCGGTCAAAACCGCCACGTCGTAGCTCAGCTGTCCGGGGCTGCGGCCGTTGCCCCTCCACGATCGACGACGAGAACCGCCACGTCGTCGCTCAGCTCACCCGGGCTGTGGCTTTCGAGGTCCGCGCGCAGCTGTGCCAGCATCCGATCGGTCGACAGGCGCGGCCAGCGGCGTAGCCGGTCGGCCAGTGGGTAGAAGGCGCCGGCTGAATCCCGGGCCTCGCTCACGCCGTCGGTGCAGGCCAGCAGCCGACCGCCGCTGGTCACCTTCAGATCCAGCTCCCGCCGCTGTTCATCGACGAGGTCGCTCATCCCCAGCGGCAACCCGGGCTCCTCGATCAGCACCTCCTTGACGTCGCCGTCCCCAATGATGAACGGAGCTACGTGGCCGCAGTCGATGATCCGTATAGCCTCCGGACATGAGATCTCCAGGACGAGGGCGGTGACGAAGAGCTCATCGTTCTGGATACGTTTCCCGTACCGCATCAACCCTTGCTCCATGCGCTCCACAACCGTCCGGAGCTTCGGCTCCTGGTAGGCGCTTTCGCGGAACGCTGTCAGGACTGCCGAGCCCGCACCCATCGCGGGCAGCCCCTTGCCCTGCACATCGCCGATCACCGCACGCGTCCCGAAGGGCGTGGACAGCACTTCGTAGATGTCACCGCCGATCAGCGCCCCATGGTCAGAGGTGATGTAGAAGCCACTCACCACGACATCGTCAGCGCGCAAGGGCAGCTCTCGCAGCAGCAGCCGCTGTGCCGCCTCGGAAGTGGCCCTCACGTGCTCCTCGCGTTCCAGGCGGCCTCGGCAGATGATGAGGCTTATCGCACCCGCCACCGGGGTGTACAGCAAGATCACCCACCGGTTGGCCGGGCTGATGTCGGCTATCACGAAGGTGTATTCGACGGTGATGAGGGCTACACAGAGCACAGCGACAACCGCTGTCTGCCGCAGACTGAGCAGTGCACTTGCCACGAATGGCGCGAGCGCCGTGAAGGGTGCGAGCCGAAGGAAGTGGTCGGGGGTCGCGGCGTCCGCGGCGGTGAACAGGACGAGGTAGCCGAGCAGGGCCAAGAACAGGGTCCTGCTGCCGGTCCTCCCCCCTCGCAGCCGAGGGCACATGCTGGAACTTCCTTGATAGGGCCATCTCAGACTCGCACATCACGGCGGTGACGGATACCCGCGCCAGGTGCGAGGGCCGTACGGGCAGCCCGAGCCGCACGTCCTTTGCCCCGCGCAGTCCCCTCGGCTCAGTCCCCCGGCTGCCAGTCGGGCCGGCGGCCGCTGAAGCCCACCACCCGGTCGATCAGCGGCGCGTTCTCGGGCACCTCCACCACCGGGCCGAACATGCCCTCCCGGCTCGGGTCGTCACCGGCCGGCTTCAGCAGTTCGTACGACACCCGCAGGCTCGCGTCGCCAGGGGCGTACTCCTGACCCGTCGCCCGGGCCAGATCCCAGCCGTGGATCACGAGTTCGTTCAGGGCGACCCGTCCGGCGATCGCGGCCGGGAAGGTGATGCCGCCCGCCTGGGTGTCGCCGTCCCACGCCCCGGGCTTCTGCCAGGCCTCCGCCAGCTCGTTCAGCCGCTGCGGAAGCACAGCACGCCAGTCGTCGTCGAGGACCGGCACTACCGACCCCGGGTCGGTACTGGTAGTCGGCCCGAAGTCCTTCCGCGCGGCGTCCCGGAACGCGGTGGACAGGCCGACGAGATGGCCCAGCAGCTCCCGTACGGCGTACTTCGGGCAGGGCGTCGGGTCAGCGAGCCGCTCGTCGCCGATGGCGTCGAGCAGCTGCGCCACGGCGCGGGCGGCGGGGTGGAGGTCGGGGGAGGAGTTCTGCGTAGTGGAGTCCATACACACAGGACCGGACCGGCAGCCGAAACTCATCGCTCCCCGCCCGGACACAGAAACGATCGCCTGATCGGGGCATCCGGACGCGGGCGGACCGCCCGACCCGCCCCGGGGCCATACGCTCCCCGAGTGACTCGTACCACTGACCTGAACACCGGACTTGACGACTTCCTCGCCTGGGCGGAAAAAGAGCGCGGGGCCCCGTTGCCCGTGCGCGTCGCGGACGCCGTACTGACGCTGCTGGCCGTGGGCGGCGCGGACCGCAGAGCGGGCGTGCCCGAGCCGACCCCGCAGCTCCTGCGCCGCGTACTGCACGAGGACCTGCCCCCATTGCTCTGCGCCACCCCGACGGAACTCGCCGCCGTACCCGGCGTACTCACCGCTCTCGCCGACTGCGTCCGGGCCGCGGGAAGACTGAACGCGAAGCGCCACACGCGTCTGCTCACCGCGATCGACGACGCCATGCCGGAGTTCCGGCGGGCGATCGCCGATCCCCGGAACCTGACCTGGCCGGGGTGGTACGCGTCGCTGCTGCGCGCCGACGGTGTCGACCCCGACGACCCCGCCGCCGTACGGGAATGGCTCGCCGCCCACGAACGCGCACCCCACGCCGACCGGCCGGCCCTCCCCGACCCACTGCACCGCTCCGACGTCGCGGCCCGCACCTTCGCTGTCCGCGTCCAGCTCACCGAGACACTGCTCGCCGCCTTCGCCCACGACGTCGAAGGCCCCTCACCGGCCGGGCCCCTGCTGCCCCCTCCGCCGCTGGACGCCGACCGCCCGGACGAGGCGCTGGGGGAGGAGCTGGAGCGGATCGCGGGTGCGCTGATCGACCGCTGGACGGCCGCGGGCCTGAGCGACGCCCTCGCCGGACCGTACGCCGGCCTCGCGCCCGGACCGGAGTCGCTGCCGCACGTTGCCCTCGCTGACCGCCTGCTCGACGACCACCTCGACTACTACGGCTATTCGGGCACCCCGGTGCCACCGCCGCCTGCCCTCCCCGCCCCCGAGGACATCCGCGGACTGCTGCATCGCGCCCCGCTCCCGGCGGCTCTCGCGGCAGGCTCCGACGACCTGCGCGAACTCGCCGAACAGTGCGGATTCCCCGGGCCCGCCACCGATGTCTGGACCCGGGGTACCCCGCAAGAGCTGACCGAACTGGGCGCGGACATCCTGGCGGCGGTCGTGGAGCGCATCGCGGCCGCCGCGCCTGACGCGGACGAGGAGCCCGCCCACCACGACGCCCGCGAAGACGCCCACCACGACGCCTACGACGACGACCAGGACTACGCCCTGGACGCGGCGCATCTCCTCTACGCGTTGTACGAGCGCGGCGGCACCGCCGACTCCGTGGCACGGAAGGCCGCCGAACACGGCTCCTGGCGGGTCGACCCCTCGCTCGAGGACGCGCCAGTACCGGTCCCCGACACCGCCCCCGCCGACTATGTGACGCCGTCACCGGACGAGCTGTCCGCCCTGCTCGGCATCCCCGGCCTGGGCGAGGAGGAACGGGCCGAACTCGACGGCCCTGCCCGCGCACTGGCAGATGTGGTCGACCAACTGGCCGAGACCGGCTGCGTCTTCCGCGCCGGTGACTCCTATGGCCTCACCCCGCTCGGCAACGCTGTCCTGCGTCACGTACTGGCCGCGGGCCACGTCGCCGCCCCCGACGAGGAAACCGTCGCCGCGTGGGATGCCGTCGAGGTCATCACCGCCGTCCAGAACTGGCCGCCGAAGACAGCGGCCCGCACACTCGCGGAGTGGACAGCCGGCCACGGCAGCCGATCCTGGAGCGAGCTGCTGAACGCCCTCGACATCGCGAAGCGCACGGACTTCACCGGCATCCGCACATCGACCCTCTTCGCATACCTCGACCTCGCCGCCGTCCCCGCCGAGGCCCTCCGCTCCGCCCTCACCCACTCCGTGACCGGCGCATACGCACACCGCCTGCTGCACGCCCGCGGCGAGGCCGCTCCCTCGGACGCCGAACGCGTCCCGCAGAGCGCCAGTGCGGTGCTGATCCTCGAAGAACTGGACGCTCGCTGGACCGAGGATGTGCGTATGTACGCGCGCGTCACGACGGAGGAAGAAGATCCGGACCTGGCCGCCGCACCCTGGGTCCTCCCCGATGCCTTCGACGCGGCCGCGTCGAACGCACCCTGGGTCCTCCCCGATGCCTTCGACGCGGCCGCGTCGACCTGGCCGGGCGGAGCCACCTCCCTCATCCCGGCCCTCGCCGAAGCCCATCCCCCCACATCGTTCACGGTGCTGGAGCAACTGGGCGCCGGCCACCCGGACTCTCGGGTGGCGGCACTGGCGTCCCGCACGGCGAAGGCGGCCAAGACGAAGTCCGCCGGAGCGGGAAGCGGGCATGGGTTCGCTTCCAGACCGTAGTGCCTGAAGGCGCCCGGGAAGCAGCCCGCGCCGTCGGCTATGGTTCCGGGCACAAAGACCTGGGAGGGTGGGAGCAGCGATGGCGTCCGAGGGTCCGATCGACCTGATCAGTCTGGAGGGCGAGGGCAACAGCGTGATCGTACGGATCACCGGGAGGCAGTCCGCCCAGGACCCGCCCCGCACCGACGCGCTGGTCGGAGAAATCCTCGTCGACACCGCTTTCGTACGCGGAAGCATCGCAACCTGGATCTTCCCGGAGGACCTGACGGAGTGGCAGGAAGTCCTGGACGCGCTCGATTGCGGGGAGGACATCGTGTGGCGTGAGGGCAAGCGCGCGACCGAGGTGCTCATCAACCTCGACCCGGACGGCGAGCGGGCCCACGTCACCATCGCGGACCGCTCGATGTCGCTTACGACCGTGACGGTCACTGTCGTTCTGGCCGACGCCTGGTTCGACGACGCCTACCACCGCCTGGACCAGGTTCTGCAGACCTGGCCGTTGGAAGGCGCCTGAAACTGCCCGCGCGCCCGCCGCAATAAGGAGAAAGCGCGGATGACCGGCGCGTGCCCGAAGGGGTGGGCAGGCCGGGCAGCGCGAGGCGGCTCCGCGTGCGAGGTCTTGAAGTCGGCCGACGGCTGTGTCATATAGGTCTGGACCATCGCCGTCCGTCCGTGGAGGTCCGACCGTGCAACGTCCCCCCACACTGCCTGCGTTGGCCTGCGCGGCCGCCCTCCTCCTCACCGCCTGCGGAGGCGATAACAACGACACCGAGAGCCCCACTACTCCCGTCGGCGTGACCGCGCAGGCAGGCAGCGCCACCTCCGTGCACGTCATGTGGGAGCAGGCCACCGACAACAAGGCGGTCACCGGGTACGAGGTGTTCCAGCAGGGCGCCAAGGTCAAGACGCTGCCGGGGACCAAGCACATGGTCGACATCGACCGGCTGTCCCCGTCGACCGCGTACACCTTCACCGTCCGCGCCCGCGATGCCGCGGGCAACCTCTCCGCGCCCAGCTCCACCGTGCCTGTGACCACACCCGCCCCGACGCCGGAGGACCACAAGGCGCCCTCGCGGCCGCAGAAGCTGCTCGTCCGGGCCGACGGGAGCCGGGCGGCAACCCTGTCCTGGGGGCGCGCCGCCGACAACGTAGGCGTCACCTCGTACGACATCTACCAGGAGGACTCCCGCATCCACAGCGTGCGCGGGAGCGAAACCACTGCCCGCATCACCGGTCTGCGGCCCGGCACCGTGTACACCTTCACCGTGCGGGCCCGTGACGCCGCCGAGAACTCCTCACCGGACAGCAACGCCGTGGATCTCACGACGGCTTCGGCACCGGGCAAGGGTCCCAGCACCGCGCCGACCGATCTCAAGGCGACGGCCCGAAAGGGGAACGTCGATCTCACCTGGACGCCGCCGAAGACGGGCCGGCCAGTCAAGGAGCATCAGCTCTTCCTCAACGGGAAGTTGGCGACGACGATCGTCTGGGGCGCCGAGCCTCCCGCCGGGACGGCGGCGTACACCTTCATGGTCACGGACAAGCCCGGCACCCGCTACAGCGTCAAACTCCGGGCGAAGCTGCCCGACGGAAAGTGGGGCGACTTCTCCGCGCAGCGCACGGTCGTGATCGGCCAGCGCGTCGTCGTCACGCCCGGGCGGATCCCGTCATCGGTGTCGGCCCCTTGCTTGCGGCGCTGTACTTGTACTCGAGGGCGCCGCTGATGGCGGAGCCCTGAAGACCGGCCGTAAAGGCTGCGGCACGTTCCAAGTCTCTGTCGCGGGCCGGGCGTCGCACGCAGGCCTTGAGCCCGCAGCCGGGGTCAACGCCCTGATCGAAGCATCACACCAGGTCCTGGATATCGCAGCGCTTGGTCGACCCGATATTGGCACGACTGTTACCCCGACCGTCGCGTCCGCAGGAACCCTGGACAACGTCGTTCCCGCAGAGGCGACCGTCATCGTCGACGTCCGGGTCGAGTCGGCCGGCGAGAAGGAACGAATCGAATCTGCCTTCGCAGCACTGGCTCCGCATCTCGATGAGGCGGAGATCGCGGTTCAGGGAGCTATCAGCCGACCCCCGATGCCTGAGTCGGCGTCGGCCGAGCTCTTTGCGGTGGCAAAGCAGCTGCTTCCTGACCTCGAAGGCAAGACAGTCGGCGGCGGAAGCGACGGCAACTTCACGGCCGCACTGGGGGTGCCAACACTTGATGGCCTTGGAGCAGTCGGGGGCGGTGCCCACGCCGACCACGAGTACCTGGTGATCGAAGCCATGGCCGAGCGGGCGAACCTTGTTGCTGGACTGGTGAACGCGCGCAGGGTGCCCGGCACCGAACCGGACCGTCGCTGACCGGTGCACTGCGGGACACCACTCTTTCGCCTCCCGGGAAGCACCCACTGCTGGTGATCATATGAGTGTGTGTTGTTGCCGGACCGGGTCCCGTTGACCCGGTCCATGTCCTTGCCCCCTCACGGACGACGGCACCCAAGAATCACGATTACCGCCGCCGTTCACCGCCGTGTCGCCCTCGAACCACACGGCGGGCAACGGAGCCCGGATCGCCGGCCGGGCGCTCGCACGCACCGGCGTGGTGACGCTCGACAGCAACGTGATCACACAGACCGGCATCTTCGGACCAGTGGGTCCGCCCGGTCCGCAAGGTGCTGCCGGGGAACAGGGTCCTGCTGGGGAACAGGGCGCGCAAGGGGAGCCAGGAGAGCCCGGTACTCAGGGAGAGCCCGGCCCGAGGGGACCGTCCGGAGCGGCCGGAGCAACCGGCCCGAGTGGTCTCCCTGGTGCTCAGGGGGTGCCCGGCCCGAGCGGTCCGCCCGGTCCTCCGGGCGGTTGGGGCCAGGATCCTGGCGGGGACAGCGGGGACAGCGGGGACAGCGGGGGCAGGCCCTGGGCGCACAGGCCTGAGGAATCCGGCGACAAGGAGCAGCGCGCCGGCCATCTGGCGGACACTGGCCGCCCCGACGACCTCGCCGCTCAACTGGGTGGCGCGGCTGCCGGACTGCTCGTGGTGGGTGGCCTGGTCATGCTGGGCATCCGCAGAAGGCGCGCGGCCCATGCCGAGTCCGACGGTCTGCACGGATAACACCGCACCGAACCGATCAACGAGCAGGAGTCCTCCCGCCCCTCCGCCCCCGTCCACGGACCCTTCCGTTCGTGGACGGGGGCGAAGCCGTGCCCGGCCCCGGCACCGCCGGGGGGTGCGAAGAACGTGGCCGGCCGGGTGCCCGCACCGGCCGCATGCGCGATCCTGGGGGATCGCGTACGGCCCGGGGGCGGCCGTCGCCCGCCTCCAACCGGCCGCGATTGCACCCGGCGGATACCGGAACCGCGGGCGTACCCGCACGTGCGCTGGCCTGGGAATATGCACGGTGGCGTGCGCCTGCGCTCCGCCTTTCGAGTGACAGGCTGTCCAAGGGATTGTGGGCCTTACCCCTGTATGGGTCACTGAATTCATACGAACCGGTGGGCCGCCCATCCCTCTCCGGGGAGCGCGGCAACAGCCTGCTCGCTGACCGTCCTTGCTCGCAGGGATCAGGCAGCGTCACGCGCCGTCTGTCGCGATGGGCACCCCGAAGAGGACATGGATCCACCAGCCGCCGTCGCCTGTCGGTGCCGGCCGGTGTGCGGCCCTCGCCGCCTCCCGATGAGGCGGTGCGCGCGGCATACGCGTACTTCGGTCTCTCCCCCGCTCACAACCGCGGCCTCCGCCACCACGGCACGCGACGCGGCGTTCCCGCCGCGAGCGAGCCGGCGCCCCAGGACGTCACCATCACACGACGTCACTGGCGCGCCGACGGTCGGTCCACCGCTGTGAGCCGTTACCCGAGCGGCGGGCCGCCGGCCCCGTCCACCGCGAACACACCCCACCGGCGCCAGATCGTGCCACCCCTCAAGTGACGCAAAGGAGAAGGATCATGCCAATCAGTCCGAACCAGGGATCCACCGGAGGTGGGACCCCCGTCACCATCACCGGCACCAATCTCACCGGCACCACGGCGGTGAACTTCGGAACCAGGCCGGCTACCGCCGTCACCAACGTCTCGCCCACCGAGGTCACCGCCATCTCTCCGTCGGGCACCGGCACGGTCGACGTGACCGTGGCCACCCCCGGCGGAACCAGCAACCCGACGCCGTTCTTCTACGTCGGCGCTCCATTCAAGTCCGGCCTGAGCGCGGTCGCCGGCCCGCTCGCGGGCGGCAACACTGTCACCATCAACGGGACCGGGCTGTCCACCGCCACCAGCGTGGCCTTCGGTGCCAACTCGGTCACGCCGACCGTCGTCTCGGACACCCAGATCACCGCCGTGGTGCCCGGGGGCGCGGCGGCCGGGCCGGTGGGGGTCAGCGTGACCACTGCTGGGGGCGCCAACAACGGGTTGTCGTACACCTACATCGCTGTCCCCACCATCACCACGGTCGCTCCGGGCTCCGGCCCGACCTCCGGTGGCACCGGGGTCACCATCACCGGCACCAACCTGACCAGCACCACCCAGGTGACCGTCGGAGGCGCACCGGCACCGTTCTCGGTCGTCAACGCCACCACGGTGTCGGCCGTGACCCCGCCGGGAACCGTCGGCGCGGCCGACGTCACCGTCACCAACCCGGCCGGCACCGACACCGAAACGGGCGGCTTCACCTACGTGGCCGCCCCCGGCGTCTGATCCACGCCGGCCACCCGGTCACGCACCGGGTATGACCGTCCGCCCGGCGGGAGAGTGCGGCTCACCGCCGGGCGGACACATCACCCGCGACGCCGTCAACGAAGTGCCGACGCCGTGTTCCGGCAGGCGTCACCGGACCGAGCAATGTCCCGTGAGGAGAACCGTTGTGCACACCGCCGCCAGCTCACCGCCCAACCCCACCCGGCGGTCGGCGGTCCTGGCCGCCCCCACGATCGCCCTGATCAGCCCCTCCACCGGCTTCGCGGGGACCACGGTCACCGTGAACGGCAGCGGTTTCACCGGGGTGACCGCGGTCACCTTCGGTGGCGTGCCGGCCACCTCGTACACGGTGGTCTCCGCCACCCGGATCACCGCGGTGGCCCCGGCCGGCGCGGGAACCGTGCAGATCGTGGTAACCGCCGCGGGCGGCACCAGCAATGGCGTCAACTTCACCTATCGGGTCGCCACCCCGGTGATCAGCGCACTGGTGCCTGATCAGGGGCCGGTCGTCGGCGGCAACACCGTCACCCTGACGGGCAGTTGGCTCGACGGTGCCAGCCAGGTCCGGTTCGGCGCGGCAGCCGCTTCGTTCACCGTGGTGTCGGCGAGCCAGGTCACCGCGGTCGCGCCGGCCGGTGCCGCCGGAACGGTGAGTGTCACGATCACCACCCCCGGCGGCACGAGCGCCGGCGTCCCCTACACCTACATCCTTGCGCCGGACCTCACCGCCGTGACACCGGATCAGGGTCCGCTGGCTGGCGGCGATACCGTCACCCTGACCGGGACCGGTCTCACCGGCGCCAGTCAGGTGCGGTTCGGCACCGTGTCAGCCCCGTTCACCGTGGTGTCGCCGACCGAGATCAGCGCGACCGTGCCCCCCGCCACCGCCGGTGGCGTCCCGGTCACCGTCACCACACCGGGCGGCACCTCAACCGTCGACGTCTACTACCACTACCTCGGCGTGCCGCTGATCACCGCGATCACCCCCGGCTCCGGGCCGACGGCCGGAGCCAACGCCGTGATCCTGACCGGCTCCCGCCTCGTCGCGGCCACCGCGGTCGACTTCGGCGGCGCAACGGCCACCGCCTTCACGGTGGTCTCCGACCTCGAGATCAGCGCGGTGGTACCAGCCGGGACCGCCGGGACGGTCGCCGTCACCGTCACATCGCCCGGCGGTACGAGCGACCCCGGCTGGTACAGCTACCTGAACGCCCCCACGCTCAGCGCGGTGGCGCCGAACCAGGGTCCGCTGGGCGGCAACACGGTCACCCTCACCGGGACCGGCCTGGCCGAGACCGCCGAGGTGCGCTTCGGCACCCTGACGGCGGCGTTCGGTGTGGTCTCCGACACCATGGTCACCGCCGTCGTTCCGCCCGGCCTCCCCGGGACAGTGAACATCACGGTGGTAACTCCGGGCGGCAGCAGTGCCGGTGTCGGCTACACCCGGCTCCTCCCGCCCGGGATCTGATGCCGGCGATGGAGCGTCGACGAACTCCCGGCTGTCGACGCTCCACCGCTCGCCCGGACTCCCTCCGGCGCGGGCGGCGCGCAGACTGGTCGTTGAGCTCGTCAGCTTGCCGCTTGTGCGGTGGCGTGCGGCCCACAGCCGCTCGTCAAGCCCACTGGTACGCCCGAGGCCGTTCGACGACTGCGGTAGCAACCCGCGTCGTGGTTCGGACGGACACCGAGGAGGTGATCGCGACTCTCACCACCGGTGGCCGCGGTCCTCGCACCCGGCCGCGCCGACCTGGTCCGGATGCGAGAGGACCTCGCCCTCTGACAGGAGGTGGCGGAGCTCGGTCGCGTCCGGCTCCGCCCGAAGTTGGCCCCCGTCACCTCAGGCTGACAGCAGCGGCTGCAGGAACTGGCTCGGGCTGCCGTGCCAGAAGATGTCGAGACTGTCGCGTGCCCGCGTCGCGGCGACGAAGAGCAGCGACCGGGCCCGCTGCAACTCCCGGCGGTGCCGCAGGGCATCGACGGTCCTCAGGCGCAGGACGTTCTCACGTGGCACGAGCCCCTGCGTCACACCGGCGATGATCATCCGCTGGTACTCGAGCCCCTTGAAGCGGAACATCGTGCCAATGTGTACGCCCTCGTCGCCGCGTGGCCCGTCGGGGCCGATTTCGACCGCGCGAATGCCGAACTGCGCGAGGGAATAGGCCACTTCCTGCGCCATCGTGTTGGTCGGAACACAGATGCCGATCTGCTCCGGCGGAATGTCGTCCCACTCGGCGATCAGCGCGGCGATGTCCTCCCGCTCCGACTCCCAGTCCGTGTTCGGGTGGAACGCCGGCCGGCCTCCGCTCAACACGGACCGGTAGCCCCCGAGGTTTTCCTCGTTGCCGTCCAGGTCGTCGAAGGACTCCCCGCGCAGCACCTCCAGCGCGGAGCCGAGGATCTGGCGCGTGGTGCGGTAGCTCAGCGAGAGCCTGGCCGACCGGCCGCGGATGTTGATGCCGAGGCTGCCCAGCGTCACCTGGTTGCTGTAGATGCGCTGGTGCGTGTCGCCGACGAGGAAGATGTCATTGCGGTCCCGGGCGACCATCGCGCGGAGCATCTTCCAGTGGCCCGGCTGCAGGTCCTGTGCCTCGTCGACCACGATGTGCCGGTAGCGATAGCGCAGCCAGCCCGCGGAAGTGTCCTGCAGATGGATGTTGTCGAGGCCGCCCGCCTCCTCGCGCTGCCGCTCCACGGCCTGGATGCGCTGCTCGCGCTCCAGCTCCAGCCGGGCCGCGCGCTCGGCGACCTGCGCCCAGGTCTGCCTGCCCAGCCGGTCCAGACGCTGGGCGAACCGCTCCGTCAGCTGCCAGATCTCGGCACGCTCCGGCCGGGTGACGTTCCGGCCGCGGCCGGCCCGGCGGGCGCGGAAGTAATCCGTACGGGACGCGACGGCCTGGCCGAGGATCACCTGCTTCCACTCGTCGTGCAGGAACTCCGCGTCCCAGCCAGTCTCGTCCAGCTCGTCGAGCATCGACCGCCACTCGCGCAGCGCCTGGTTGTCGTCGATGGTCTGCTTGCTGCTGCCCGGCTCCGCCTCGCGCACCACCCGCAGGGCGAGCTGGTCGACATGGCTGATCTCCACCCGGGCGAGCAGTTCTTCCCCGCCCAGCTCCAGCAGCCGGGCCCGCAGGTCCGCCGCCAGGTTCTTGTTGTACGTGGTCAGCAGCACGGGCTTGGTGCGCCCGGGCGGCAGTTGTGACACCAGGTGCCTGACGCGGTGGAGCGCGACGATGGTCTTGCCCGTGCCAGGGCCGCCGCCCACGCGCGTCGGACCGGAGTAGTTCCGCTCCACCAGCTTGGCCTGTGTGGGGTGCAGGAAGACCTTCCAGCGGCCGAAGTTGCCGCCCTCCAGGGCCTCGCGCAGCGAGTCGTCCGTGGTGGTGACCATGGTCGCCGGACGCTCGGCGGCTGCCTGGAAGTCGTCGGTGTCCACCGGTTCCGGCGCGGCGACCGGGGCCGTGACGTACTCCAGGACCTCCTGGTACGGCTTGCCGTCGAAGAGGGAGAGCAGCACCTCGCCGGTCAGCTGCGGCGCGTACTCGACGAGGCCGAGCAGCTGGTCTTCCGTGGTGAGGGTGCGCACCACCGGCAAGAGGGGCTCGGCCACGCCGAGCTCAGTGAGCTGCTCGTCCGTGACATGGGTGAACAACGCGACAGGCGCGGCAGGCGGTGCCGGTTCGGCCTGAGCGGGCGGTGCCGGTTCGGCCTGGGCAGGAGGAGGTGTCCTCGGCAGCAGCCGCTTGGCGAGAGACTCCTCGACGACCTGGAGATCGACGTACTCGATGCCACCGGTGACCGGGTTGACGCCGTAGGCGACCCGGTCGTACACGTCCTTGCGGTGCCTGACCGAGACGATCAGCCAGTCGTCGGAGTCGAGGCGCAGCAGCAGCGCGCGGTAGTCGTCGCTGACCCGCGCGGACCACAGCCGGTTGTCGCCGCGCAGCTGCTTCAGCCGCAGCCCGGAGGCGTTCGGGTTGGCCTTGAACTTGTGCTGGAAGTCGTAGATCGCGCCCTTGACCGTACGGGGGAGTCTCAGGATCTCCTTGTCGGCCTTGTCCAGCAGACGCAGAGTCACACTCGCGCTCATCGGTGGGATCTCCCCTGGGTCGTTCCGTCGTTGCGCTGATCACGATGTCCGGCCGCGCCGCCGCCTCGCACACCGAGCTGGTCGGCCAGCTCCTTCGCCGACCAGGCCCCGGCCGGGCGCACCTCCCAGCCCGCCGCGGCGAAGGCCCGGTCCCGGTCCTCCGCCTCCGCGTCGGGTTCTCCGTTGACCGGCTTGGGGGCCAGGACCACCCCGACCTTCGCGTCGGGCCAGGCCAGTTCGGCCATCCAGCCGCGGTCGTCGAGCTCGTAGCCGTCCCTCGGCGCGGGAGCGCCGAAGGAGGCGAGCGCGACCGCCAGCAGTTCGAGACCCGGCTCGTCGGGGTCGAGCAGCTCCAGCACGGACCCCCAGCCGCCGTCCCGCGCCCCGGCCGGCACCCCTGCCACGACCGGCTCCACCGGGGCCGCGACCAGAGGCGGTTCCGTGGCCGCCGGTGGCTGCGCAGGGGCGGCATCCTCGACGAGCGTGGTACGGGTGGACTCCAACCAGCCCGCGCCGCCCGCGACGGAGAACTCCTGAGCCGAGAACCCGTCGAGCAGGCTCGTGGTGAGCTGGGCGCTGTCGCCGCCGCCACGCTCGAGGAACTGCAGCAGGTTGCTCCAGTACAGCCACGCCCGCCAGCGCCGCTTATGACGTTCGTCCTCTGCGACGGCCGCGTCGCTGTCGTCGAGCACCGTGATAGCGGACCACACCGGCGGTGTCACCCGGCCGTCGGCCACGGCGACCACCGGGCAGCCGGAGCCGTCGGTCGCGGCAAGCAGCCGCAGCTTGCCCGCCTCCGCCTTCGGAGGTGTGCCGCGCAGCGCGGCCTCGATCTGGGCGCCCACCGAGCCCTCGCCGACGACGGCGGCCGCGGCCTGCGCCCCGGTCAGCCCCGCCACAGCGGCCTCCGCGCGTGCCATCCAGCCGTCGGCGTCCGGCGCGCGCAGATAGGCGATGAGCAGCTCGGCCGGGTTGAGCCACACCGTCTCGGCGAGTTCGCCGGGCAGACCGCGCCGCACCTTCGCGTAGTAGGCGCGTGCCTGGGCGAGGGCCTGCTCGCCGTACGGCCGCCACACGGGGTCGGCAGCGGCGGCGGGGGAGTAGCCCGTCTCGCGCACGCGGGTGCGCCACTCCTTCACGTCGTAGTACGTCAGCTGGAACACGCGCACGCCGTCGGCGCGCAGCCGGGCGCGCTTGACGGCGTCGTCGGCCAGCCGGTTGTGCCGGGGGCCGGCGTGGAACTCGTAGCCGTCCAGATAGAGGGCCAGTCGCGGTCCGGGGGCGTCGAGGCGCTCGAAGAGCACGTCGGGGCGCGTCCCGTCCAGGGTCCGCTGCTGGGATACCCGCCACCTGACCGTGGTGCCGTCAGCGCCGGTCAGGCGCAGGTCCAGGGAGTACGTCCCGGCAGCCGTCGTGTAGGCGTCGGCGGCGGCCTTGGCGTCGGGTTGCTCCGCCCACTCCTTCAGCGTCTCGACGTACATGACCTCGAGGTCGCTCTCGGCCTGCCGCTCCAGCGGAATGTGCTGGGTGGTGCCGACCCGCGCTGTCTTCCACGCCTCGCCGTCCTTGCCGAGCAACTCGTCCAGCATCTGCCGGACTTCGTTGCGGCTGACCCGGTCGTAGTCGCCGGCCGGCACGCGGCGCAGCAGACAGCGGTGGCAGCCGTCCTGCCCCTTTTCGATGCAGGGGCAGCTCTCGATGACCTCGCGGGCCTTGAGGAGTACCTCGCGAAAGCCGTCCGCCGACGCCAGCCGGTGCAGATACCCGGTGCCGCCGGGCAGCCGGTCGTACACGACGAGGAAGCGCCGGGTCCAGTCCGAGTCACCCCGGTCGGGCATGGACGCGGACGCGATGTCGATGTGGTCCGGGTCGCCGCCGTAACGGGCCGCGATACCCGCGAACAGAGCGGCCGTGAAGGAAGCGAGCCGCTCCTTGGCCCGGGCGACGGACGCGGGCAGGAGAATCCGCACCGCCTCCGTGGTCAGCTCGTGCGCGAGCAGCAGCGGAAGGTCCTGCCCCTTGCCCTGCTCCTCGCCACCGCCCTTCGTCCTGCGGCGCGGACACCACAGCAGATGGTGGGCGCTGGCCTTGGTGCTGGAGGCGAGCGAGTCGGTGAGCGCCTCCTGCGGCTTGTCGGCCACCGGCCGCCCGTCGGCGGTGGCGCCGCCGCAACTCGCGCACACATAGAAGGGGTTGATGCGTACGTCGTCGCCCGCGAGCGGGACCGTGCTGCTGCCGTCCTGCCGGTCGACGCCCAGATTCAGGGTGCGGATGACCGCCCGCCGGGTGAAGTCGACGCCGAATGTGGCCGTTTCGTGCCGCCAGGAGCCCGACGCGAGATGCACGGGGTCGATGTCAACAGTGGTGAGCATGGCGTACCGCCGCCGGTCGCGCTCGTCCTTGTCGTCCCGTACCCGGGCGTCGTCGCGTTTGTCGCGGGCGATGACCCGCCTGGGCTGGAGCACGTACTGCACACACCCGGCGTCCGCGATCTCCCGCCCGCCGCAGCGTGGGCAGGGCGAGGCATCGGCCTGGGCGTTGTCCGTACGGACGTAGCCGCAGGCCGGGCACAGCCGCCATACGGACCAGGCGCGGCGGTCGGGACTGCCGATGTCGAGTGCGCGCACCTGGTGGCGGTAGCCGTTGACGTAGAAGCTGTTGCCGGGGGCGAGTTCGGCGAGGGCGAGCCGCCGTGAGCGCTCGTAGTCGCGCACCTCGCTGCGGTAGGTCTTCCGGCCCTCCGCTGCGTCGGTTCCTGTGGGCTCCTCGGTCCAGTAGAGGGTGGCCTCCAGCTGGGTGGTGGTGTCCGCGAGGCTGTAGTTGGGCAGCAGACCCAGGTCGACCAGGGCGCCATGAGCGCCGGCCCGGCTGAGCTCGCGCAGCAGGTCGCCGGTGGTACGGCGCTCGGCCAGCAGCTCGCGGTACTCGCGGTCTTGTTCGTCGTAGCCGCGCACCAGCCCGACCATGGCCTCGTCGATGGCGGCGATGCGCCGCCGCAGCTCCTCGCGCCGCCCGGTCCAGTCCTCCTCCGCCTCCTGCAGGACGCGCACGATGTCGCCGGTCGCGTACGCCCGCAGCTCGCCGGCGGCATGGGGGGTGACGCCCTCACCGTCGTCCGCACCCCCGGCCGGGAACAGCGACAGGAACTCCTCCACCAGACGGGCCCCGTGGGTGACAGCGGCGTCGGCGAGATCCTGGCACCAGCCGGAGGACCCGAACAGCGCGGACACCAGCCGGGGCACTGGCATCAGCCGCTCGCCGTCGGAGGTGGTAAGTGCGCCGCGGGCGGCCAGGTCCAGCAGGTGCGCCGTGTACTGGCGGCGCAGGATCTCCACCGCGGAGAGGTAGCAGCCCGGCGGCACGATGTCGCCCGCGATCATCTCGCGCGGATCGTCGAGGTAGTACAGATCGCGGGCCCGGCGGCCGCCGAAGGCGATGATCAGCGCGTTGCCCGTCCTGCGGCCGGCACGGCCGGCCCGCTGGACGTAGTTGGCCGGGCCCTTGGGCAGCGACCCCAGCAGTACGGCCGACAGGTCGCCGATGTCGATGCCGAGTTCCAGCGTGGGCGTGCAGGACAGCACATTGGGATCGGTGTAGTGCGTACCCGACCGGAAGGTGCGCTCCACGCGCTCGCGCTGGGGGCGGGTCAGCATCCCCGTGTGCTCGGCGGTGACGACGCGGAAGGTCCCGCCGGTCAGGTACAGGCGCCGGTAGTAGTCGTCGCGGTAGTCGCGGGCGCGCGTCCCGCCGAAGCCGCCCGACCCGGAGCCCGTGGAGCTCAGGTCGGCCTGCGGGGCCAGCAGCATGCCCTGGCACCGGTAGCGCGGGCAGGGGTGCCCGTACCAGCGGGTGCGGCGCTCCGGCGGCACAACCTGCTGCCAGCCGCAGTCCGCGCAGCTCACGAACGCCTTGTTGACCACGTTGTCGTCCAGCAGCCGCACCTCGACATGGCCGGGCTGAAGGCCGTAGACCCTGGTCGTGCGGTCCTGCGCGGTACGCACCGACAGGGCGTGCTCCTCCACCAGGACGGGCAGGAGCCTGCGCAGATACTCCGTCGCCCCGGCCGCGTCCAGGCCGAGGCACCGCCTCGTCCAGTCCTGGTACCAGCCGAGCCGCCCCGTCACCGCGTCGAACACCGACCGGTCCTTCTGCCCGTCCAGCAGGAACCGTGGCGCGGCCACCCCGTCGGGGAACGCGGGCATGCCGTCGGGACGGCCGCCCCAGATTTTGAAGCGGGCCACACCCGCGTCCTTGATCCACGGCTCCAGCCACCGGTGCCGCACACCGCCCCTGATCCGAATGCGCTCCAACAGGCCGCGTACATAGGCGAGATACCGCTCCGGCGTCGGCAGCCCGCCCATCACGACCAGCTGCCCCGGCAGCGACAGGTGCAGGTCCCGGGCGAGCGCGGCGATCCGCTCGGGCTTGTCGATGACGACTTCGGCCGCGGCTGTCCGCGTCAGCTCCAGGGTGCGCCCCTGGCGTGAGCGCAGTCCGAACTCCATCACCGTGGCGAACGCCAGCCGCTCGCCGATGAGCTTCCAGGTCCGCGCGTCGCCCGTGCCCCGCCCGGACAGCAGCCGGTCCACGCCCGGTTCGTCGTGCAGGTCCGGCGGTACTACGGCGGCCAGTGCCTGCGGGTCGTCCACCGAATCCAGCACGTTGCCGATGAGGTCGTTGAGTGCGACCGGGGCACCGGACTCGTCCAGGTTGTGCGCCAGCAGCGAGCGCAGCGAGAACTTGTACGACGCGTTGGCCACATATCCGGCCCGGTGCGCCGCGTCCTGCGTCGAGTCGTTGAACAGCAGCGTCTTGCGCTCTTCCGGCGCGAGCGCGATGTCCCCGCCCGTGAACAGCTGGGTGACGGTCGCCGAGGCGAGCGCGGCCGGCGCGGTGCCGAGGAACCGGATGCCGTTGTCCGTGTTGCATGCCGGGCAGCGGTCGTCCGAAGCGGCCTTGTCCGCCGACTTCTTGTCCGTGATGGCGAGTGCGAACCAGGCGTCCTGCAACTCCTCGGCATCGCTCAACGCCGGCAGCCGGTACGTTCCCTGGGCCCCGTCGAGCACCACCACGGACAGCGGATCGGTGCCGCCGGACTTCGGCTTCGCGCCCGTCAGGGCGTTCAGCGCGGCCTCGGCCTCCGCCGGGGTGGCGGCGATGAAGTAGCGGATACGCCGCTTGTCCCGGCCGAGCCCCGCCCGCCACACCTTGTCCTGTGCCATGACGAGTTGCTGCGGATCGGCCTCCGGCGACAGCGCCGCCCAGCCCGAACGTCCGCAGTTGCGGCAGTACACGGCGGGCAGCGTGACCGTCGCCGGCCGCCGCGCCGTGTCTGTCCCCGGGACGGCCTGCGGCCGTCGCGAGTCGGCCGGTCGGCTGCCCGAATCCTCGCTCTCGCCACCCGCGGGCGGCGCGGCGGCGAGCGCGGCCCGCCTGGCCGTGCGGTCGTCCTCGTACCACCGGAACTCCGGCGCTCGCCCGACCCCGCGCAGCACCCGCGTCACCGGCCGCACCCACAGATGCGCCTCGATGTGCAGCAGCGGCCTCGGCCGCTTCTCGCTCGACTCGGGGTCGCGTGCGGCGGACAGCAGCGCCACGAACCGGGACAGCGCCTGGAGCGCGAGCCTCGGATTCTCCCGGGCGGTGCGCCCCCACGCGTAGCCGAGACTGCCCAGCAGGTCCCGCAACTCCCACTCACCGCGCGGCTCACCGTCGAGCAGGGACAGCACCTTGTGCGTGAAGTCGTGGCGCCCCAGCAGCCTGCCGATCTGGAAGGCGTCCAACCCATGCCGGTCCAGCAGCCGCGCCGCGAGCCCGTCGAGGTCCAGCAGGTCGGGGTGGGCTTCCACTCCCGGCCCGCCGGACGCTTCGATGACTTCCTTCGGCCCGGGCGGCTCGGGCAGTTCATAGTCGACCTCACCGGCGAACTGCTCGGCGGTCATCCGCTCCTCGCCGACCACCGCGTCCGGCCCGAACTCCACCCCGAACACCTGCGTCGCGACGTCGAGTATCCCCGTGCCCCCGCCGTCGCTCCGTCCCTCGCCGAGGGTGGCCGACGTCGCCACCGGACATATCCCGCCGAGTGGCCGCCCCGGCCGACTTTGCCCGGTCGCCGCGGCGAGCCGTCGCAGCAGCATCGCCACGTCCGTGCCCTGCGCGCCGTCGTACGTGTGGAACTCGTCCAGCACCACATACGTGATGTCGGCGTCCTGCCACAGCGGCAGGTCCTCGCCGCGCTGCAGCAGCAGGTCGAGCATCTTGTAGTTCGTGATCAGCACGTCCGGAGGAGAGACCCGCATCTCCTCGCGCCGCGTCATCACCCGCCGGAAGTCGGTGTCCGGCCGGTCGCCGATGTACAGCCCGGCCGTCACCTGCGCCAGCTCCGGCTGTGCCAGATACTCGCCGATACGCCCTGCCTGGTCGGTCGCCAGCGCGTTCATCGGGTACAGCAGCACGGCCTTGATCCCGCCGCGCCCGAGCGCCTTCTGCCTGCGGCAGTGATCGAGCACGGGCACCAGGAACGACTCTGTCTTTCCCGACCCCGTCCCCGTAGTGATCAGCGTCGGCCGCGCGGGCCCGTGCAGCGTGCTCAGCCGCTCCCACGCCTTGGCCTGATGCCGGTACGGAGCGAAGGCGGGCACCCAGTCGAGATGGCGCTGCCACCCGTCGTCCGCGGTGTGGAACGGCGTCCTGATCCGCAGATACGGCCCCCGGAAGATCCCGCTCTCCGGATGCCCGAGGAAACGCTCCAACGCGAGCCGGGTGTCCTCGTCGGCCAGTGCGTACGTCGTCGTGAGGTACTGGGTCAGACTGCCCCGCAACTGCGCGGCGGCCAGCGTCGGCCTCACGTCGTGCTCCCTGGGTGTCCTGCGGCATGCGGGTGAACTGGATCAACCGTATATCCGACCCCCGACATCGTGGTCCGTATCCGTGATGACGGGATATGATCCCTGACCGTTAATACGCTTTCGCGATTAAACATCACACTTCGCCCTGCGGCCAGGGGCGATACGACGCAGAGCTCTGGGGGGAGCTGCGATGGTCGAGTCAACGGATGCACGATTGGCGACCACCGCGCACGGAGCGCGTGACCGCCGACGCCTCGAGCGAGGCCTGCGTGGAGAGTCAACGGGGCACGGGCGCGTCGACCACCGCCCACACCGTCTTGCCGGGAGCGGCACTGCGCGGGGTGATGCCCCAGCGGGTGGCGAGCGCGTCGACGAGGATGAGGCCGCGGCCCGACTCCTCGTCAGGGGCAGGGCGTCTGGGCTCGCGGCAGGGGCGCTTCTCGGTGCGGGTGTCGGTGACGTCGATCCGCAGCGCGGTCGGGGTCGCCGCGAGGCGCAGGTGGAAGTCCCTGCCGGGTACGTGCCCGTGGCGCACGGCGTTGGCGACGAGCTCGGCCGTGATCAGCGTTACCGTCTCGTTGGCGGTGGAGTCGTACGGGTGGCCCCACTCGTGCAGCCGGTGCGAGACGAGCCGCCGGGCGAGCCGTGCGCCCCGCGGTGTCGAAGTGAACTGCATCGTGAACTCGTGGATGGTCGCCGGGTCATGAACGAGCCCCGCAGGCGGGGTGGTTGCCGGTTTCATGCCGCCAACGCTTTCGCCTCGCCATCACCGTTGACCAGTGGTGACGCGCGGACGGACACGCGGTGTACGCGCACGTGAGGGGGGTGTACGCGGCCGTGGTGCCGGTCACTTCATGAGCGGGCGGCCTGCTGACACCGCATGTGCTCCGCCGGACCGCCGAGCGGCGGCCGGGCGTCCGCCGCCTCGATCACCTGCTGCGCCTCATCGGCGAGGGGGATGACGACGGCGCCCGCGCCGTCGTCTCCGCGTTGGAGCGGGTGGTTCCGCGGGTGGCGCCGGCCGTCTTGCTGTCCGCGCTCGGGGCGATCCGCACCCGGAACCGGGAGCGGGTGGCACGGGTGTTCTTCCCGAAGGGCGCGACAGCGAAGACCCATGTGGTCGACGACGACAGGCCGGCGCTGCCCGCCACTCATCGCGATCAGAGAAGAAAATCCACTGAGGCCCAGACCGTCATTCCGGGCGGGCGGGCCTCGGCTGGTGGGCGGCGACGAACGGATCTCCATCCTGCCGCCCGAGGCGGCAGGATGGAGGCATGACTACGTCACGACGAACGCGTGCCTCAGTCGGTCCCTCGGTACTGCCTGGTTGGGATGTGCTCTACGACAAGCCGCAACACCACGCCCAGTACCTCCGGCATCGAGAGGTGGACGAGCACGCGTTGCTGTGCACAGTTCACGAGCGCGCGGTCGTCCTGAAGTTCTTCGAGGAGGACCGCGAACTGCTGAGTGAGGGTGGCTGGTGCGCCGGATGCGTGGCCGCTGCCGTACAGTAACCGACCCGCAGGGTTGCGAGTTGGGGTCGCGGCCATCTCCGGTGACGCAACACAGCGGCGGCCCCTGTGCGGCCCTCTCCGCCGTGCCGCGGGCCGCGGGCGGACGAAGTGGAGGGAGCCGGAACCGGCCCCGGCGGGCTGAGCCAGTCCGCGGGCACCAGGCAGCCCCGGCCCGTCAGACGATCCCGGCTCGCCGCGCGTGCAGTTCGGAGCAGACGAGTTCGAGGAGGCGACCGGTCCAGTTCCTGCCGCGGCCCGCGTTGTCGCCCCCGCCGCGACGTTGCGGAAGCAGGCCACCTGGGCCGCCTGTGTCGTCAGGTTCGTGATCGTGTTGAAGATCAGATAGGCGATGGAGAACTTCCCGCACCAGCGGATCACGAACATCCTGGTCGGCCACGGGCGTCGGGCGGCAGCCCGATGAACTGCAGGCAGATCGCCGAGGCACTGGGCTTGGAACCGGTTTCCCGCGAAGGTCGAAGGGGTGCGGTCGAAGGCGAAGCGCACCTCACACGATCCGTTGCCCACGTATGGCAAGCACTTTGCGATCTCTTGAACCGAACCCCCTAGGGTCGGGATTCGCAATGGATAACGGGGGCTTCGCGTGGGCAAGGGCAAGGACAGTGGCAAGGTCCTGGAAATCAACACGGCCGACATCAAGTTGACGGCGCCGATCTTCCACACACAGGGCAAGAACCTGAGCTCGGCGCTGACGACGCTTGTCACCACCCTGGACGGGCTCGGCTCACCGTGGGGTGATGACGAGCAGGGTAAGGCGTTCGGCGAGGCCTATCGCCCCCAGCAGAAGGTGATCGAGCGGGCCGCCGGCACCCTCGTCCTCGGTCTGATCAGCATTCACGAGGCGATGGCGGACATGGCGGACGGGCATGTCGACAACGACGAGTTGATCGCCGGGATGTTCACCAAGGTGAAGGCGAAGATCGATGGTGGCAACGGCAGGGATGCCCAGTGAGCATTGAGGACGAGGCCAAGGAGCTTCTGCTCAAGCTGGGCATGTGGTGGCCGGATGCGAACTCCGGCACGCTGCGCAGCGCCGCCGATGCCTGGCGGACGTTCGCCGATGCCGTCGATGACGTGCGGACCCCTGTCCATAACGCGGCATCCTCGCTCATCCACAACAACACGGGTGAGGCGATCGATGCGTTCGAGGTGTTCTGGGGGCGTTACGCCAAGGGCAAGGATGCGGGCTGGCTGAGCGATATCGCGAAGGCGTCCCGCAAGATGGCCGAGGCGTTGGACAAGTTCGCCGATGCTGTCGATGACGCCATCAACAAGCTGTGGACACAGATTGGCATCGACGCCGCCATCATCGTGGGCGGCATCGCGCTGGCCTTCTTCACCGCGGGTGCCGCTGCGGGCGCTGCTGCTCTGGCCACCGAGGCCCTCATTGAATTCGGTGCCGCGATGGGTATCGCAGTCACCACCACCGTCGCCGAAATCGCCGCAGGCACCCTCGTTGCTGCGGCCTTCGGGAGCGTGGAGTCGGTGACCATCGACGTGGCTGTCGCCCAGCCCCTGAAGATCGCCACCGGCATGCAGCAGGGCTTCAGCCTGGACGAGATCAATCAGGCGGCCAAGGACGGCATGATCTACGGCGGGGCCTTCGGCGCGGCCGGCGGCGTGGCGAAGGCCGGCGTCGAGGGGAACCTGTTCGGGAAGTTCAACGAGGTGCCGCTGATGCTGCGGCCGTCGACCCTCCGGCCCGACTTGGTCGAACTCGGACCAGCTGCCCGGCACGCGAAGAAAACCCCGTGCGTCGGGGAGCCGATCGACGTGGCGACCGGCGCCATGCTGATGACGCAGACCGATCTCACGCTGCCGGCCTCCCTCCCGCTGGTCTTCGAGCGCACCCACCTGTCCACGTACCGCGCGGGCATGTGTTTCGGCCCCACCTGGGTGTCCACCCTCGACGAATGCATCCAACTCGACTCTGAAGGAGTGGTCTTCGCCGCAGCCGACGGCATGCGCATGGTCTACCCGGTGCCGCAGCCCAGCGAGCCCGTCCTGCCGGTGAAGGGCGCCCTGTGGCCGCTCGAGTGGGACGGCAAGCCCGACGGTGTCATGACCATCACCGATCCGGTCTCAGGGGTCGTACGAAGCTTCAGCAACCCCGTGCCCTCGGACACATTGGGTGTCGTCCATCTCCCCCTGGACAGCTGGCACGACCGCAACGGCGCCCGCATCGACGTGGAACGCACGGCTGACGGCATCCCCACCGCGCTGCGCCATTCCGGCGGCTACTACCTGGCCGTCGAAACCCAGGGGCCGCGCATCACGGCCCTGCGCCTGCTGGATGAGGCCCCGTCACGGTACGAACCGTCGGAGTCCACCGCCAGCGGTGCGGTCGTGATGCGGTACGGCTACGACGACGCAGGCAACCTCACCGAGGTCATCAACTCCAGCGGCGAGCCGCTCCGGTTCACCAACGACGCGCTGGGCCGGGTCACCAGCTGGACGGACCGGAACGGCACCTCTTTCGCGTACTTCTACGACGCTCGTGGCCGCGTCGAGCGCACCGAGGGCAGCGACGGCTTCCTCTCCGGGGCCCTCGCATACGACGAGGCCTCGCGCACGACCAAGTACACCGACTCCCTCGGCCGCTCCTCCACACACCGCTACAACTCCGAGGGCCAGGTCATCGAGGAGACCGATCCGCTCGGCCACACCACCCGCACCGAGTGGGACGCGAGGGGTGACAAACCCCTCTCGGTCACGGACCCGCTGGGCCGTACGACGCGCTACACGTACGACGACATCGGCAACCTGACCGCGGTCACCCTGCCGGACCAGTCCGTCGCCCGGGCCACGTACAACACCCTCGGCAGGCTTACCGAGGTCATCGAGCCCGGCGGTGCGACTTGGCGGCACGCATACGACGAGCTCGGCAATCTGCTCACCACGACCGATCCTCTCGGCACCGAAACGCACTACAGCTACGACGAGTCGGGCCATCTGTCCACTGTCACTGACGCCCTGGGCCACACGCGCAGCGTCACGTCGGACGCAGCCGGGCTGCCTGCCGCGGTCACCGACGAGCTCGGACACATCACGGTGGCGCGCCGTGACACCTTCGGGCGGGTCATGGAGGTGACCGACCCGCTGGGCCATGCCACCCGTATGGGCTGGACGACCGAGGGCAAGCCGTCATGGCGCGAGTACGCGGACGGCACCCGGGAGTCATGGATCTGGGACCCCGAGGGCAACCTCCTCACCCACACTGACCCTGCAGGCAATACCACCCGCCACACCGCCACCCACTTCGACGTCCCCGCCACGCGGACGGACCCGGACGGCACGGCTTACGCCTTCGCGTACGACACCGAGCTGCGACTGACGGAAGTCGCCAACCCGCAGGGGCTGACCTGGTCATACGCGTACGACGAGGCGGGTCGTCTGATCGCGGAGACCGACTTCAACGGCCGGACGCTGGCATACACGCATGACGCGGCGGGCGGCCTGGTGTCCCGTACGAACGGCGCGGGCGAGACCATCCGTTTCACGCGCGATGCGCTCGATCGTATCACGGAGCAGCGCACCGACGCGGGTGATGTCACCACGTACGCGTACGGCACGGCGGGAGCACTGATCCACACGGCCAATGCGGACGCAGAGGTCGTCATCGAGCGTGACGCGCTCGGACGTACGCTCACGGAAACCGTCAATGGCCGCGCGACTGCCTATACGTACGACGTCCTCGGCCGCATCAGCCGACGAACGACCCCCTCCGGGCTGAGCTCGGAATGGACCTACGACCCGACAGGCCGGCCCGCGGGAATCGGCACCGAGGCCGGCTCGTTGACCTTCGCGTACGACGCCGCGGGCCGCGAGACCCAGCGGCGCCTCGGCGACGGCGTCATGCTCACTCAGGCCTGGGACGCGGCCCACCGCCTTACCGAGCAGTCCCTTTCACGCCGTTCGAACGAGGTGGACCGCCTCCTCCAGCACCGTACTTACGCCTATCGCGAGGACGGCTACCTCACCGAGATACGTGAACTGACTTCGGGTACTCGCCGGTTCGACCTCGACCGCATGGGCCGTGTCACGGGTGTAGGGGCGCACGGCTGGACCGAGACGTACGCCTACGACACCGCGGGCAACCTCACCCATGCCACGGCTCCCGCACACGAAACCTCCGGTGATCGTGAATTCAACGGCACCCTCATCAGCAGCGCCGGCCGCACGACGTACGAACACGATGCCCAGGGCCGCCTGATCCGCAAGACCCGCAAACTCCTCAACGGGCAGCAACGAACCTGGACGTACGCCTGGAACGCGGAGGACCGCCTGACCGAGGCGGTGACGCCGGACGACGAGCACTGGCGCTACGCGTACGACCCGCTGGGCCGCCGAATATCCAAGGAGCGCCTGGCAGATGACGGCTCGAATGCCGACCGCACGGAATTCACCTGGGACGACACCCGCCTGGCCGAGCAGAAGATGCCCGACGGCAGGGTCACCACCTGGGACTACGCGCCGGGCACCCACCGCCCGCTCACCCAGACCGACCACAGGCCGCTGGTCCGGGAGCCTGGCACGTCGCTGCTTTCCCAACTGGCCGAGGACACCTCGACCGACTACGGCACCCGCTTTCACGCCGTCATCACGGATTCACTCGGCACGCCGGCCGAACTGTTCACGCCTGACGGCGAACTGGCCTGGCAGCGCCGCACCACCCTGTGGGGCACGAGCTTCCCCGCCCCGACGGACACCGGGTCCGTGGACTGCCCACTCCGCTTCCCGGGCCAATACTCAGACCCCGAAACCGGCCTGAACTATAACTACTTCCGCTATTACGACCCCGAAACCGCGCGGTACATCAGCCCGGACCCGCTGGGCCTGGAACCGGCAGACAACCACCACGCCTATGTCTTGAACGCCTTGGGCTGGACCGACCCGCTCGGTCTGGTGCCCAAGTGCGGGATAGACCTTTCGAATGCGACTCCCCACAGCGGGCGTTTCCCCAAGTCTGCCGATCCGGGCGAAGTCCTGGTGCGCCGCAAAGAGGACGGGAGCGTGACTGCCTACGCTGTGTACGACGAGGATGGGCTCCCGCTGAAGCGGGTCGATGTGGACCCTGACTCCAAGCCGCACGGAGGGGTACCGGCACCCCACGTACTGGAAACACATAAGAACGTGAACCCCAAAACGGGCCAGGTATTCCTCACTTGGGATAAAATGCCGAGAGCAGCCAGGCCTGATGAATTGCCGCAATAAGGGACATCGAATGGACCCCATGAAGGACCCGCAGATCAAGAGATGGACGGAAGGCGCTGGTGTCGACCTCGATTACCTGGACTTCCTCTCCCAGCACGTAGGGCTGTCCGAATGGATCGCCCTGTCGCGCGTGTTCCTGCCGGAGTTCGTCGAGGTGGAGGGATGCGTGTTGTGGGATCGCTCGTACGATCCCGACAATTTTCGGATGTGGCACAACACATTGAAGGGGGATGTTGTCTCGATCGAAGCGACCCTGAATCAATTCAGGATGTGGCAATACATCGATATCGACGAAGATGCCGAATCCGAGGCCAATGCCTTCGCGCTGGCTCAGGAGATCGCGACCTCGTGGCGTCTCTCTCTCGGGCAGGCATTTCCGCAACGGAGCTTTGACGTACAGGCGACCGACACGGTGGACGGTCCGATCGTGTCTTTCACAAGCCTGGCGGGCGTCGACGGGCATGACGACGTTGGCTGACGAGAGCATCCATCCGTTCCGTATCGGCATCCACCAAGACGACGTGGACGATCTCCACGAGCGCCTTGACCGCACCCGCTGGCCGGACGAGCTGCCCGGAGTGGGCTGGGCATACGGCATCCCGCGCGACTACCTCAAGGAGCTTGTGCACTACTGGCGGCACGAGTACGACTGGCGGGTTGCGGAAGCCGGACTGAACGAGTGGCCGCAGTTCACCACCACGATCGACCGGGCGAACATCCACTTCGCACACATCCGGTCACCCGAACCGGACGCGACGCCACTGATGATGACCCATGGCTGGCCGGGCTCGATCGTCGAATTCGCCGAGGTCGTCGGCCCGCTCACCGACCCGCGAGCGCATGGAGGCGACCCGGCCGACGCATTCCATTTGGTACTTCCGAGCATCCCCGGGTTCGGGCTCTCCGGCCCGACCAGAGAGACAGGCTGGGAGTTCCGGCGCGTGGCCGCCGCGTTCGCCCATCTGATGGAGCGGCTTGGCTACGAGCGGTACGGGGTCCAGGGCGGCGACTGGGGAGCGGCCATCTCCCGCGAGCTCGGCCGCACCCGGCCGGACAGGGTCATCGGCGTGCACCTGAACCTGCTGCCGAACGCGGCCCAGACAGAGGAGCCCGGTGCGAAGGAGCTGAACGCACTGGGCGCGGACGAGCGCGAGCGCGCGCTGGCCTCCTGGGAACGCATCCGGACATGGAGCCGTGACCGTCAGGGTTACGCCGACATCCAGTCCACCCGCCCACAGACCCTGGCTTACGGCCTGACCGACTCGCCGGTGGGTCAACTGGCGTGGATCGTAGAGAAGTTCAAGGAGTGGACCGACTCCCGGGACCGCCCGGAGGACGCAGTCAAGCGTGACCAGGTGCTTACGAACGTGATGTTGTACTGGCTGACGGGCACGGCGGGCTCATCCGCCCGCATCTACTACGAGCGGGCGCACGCCGACTACTGGGGCACCCCACCCGAACCGTCGGCGACACCGACCGCTCTGGCCGACTTCCCTCGGGACAACTTCATCCCGCTGCGGCACATCGCGGACCGGACAAACAACATTGTGCAGTGGACGACATACGATCGGGGCGGCCACTTCGCAGCGATGGAACAGCCGGAGTTGCTGGTCGGCGGCATAAGGACGTTCTTCCGGAAGCTACGGGAGTGTGCCCCTGAATGACCGCCGATGGAGCCCGCGGGTGCCGCGGCTCGTGTACGCGGGCGTCCCTCGCCTCCGCCTTTCTCATGCGCGGTGACCGTGCCCGTCCCGGTGTCCATGGGGGCAGGTGCTCGGGGCCTGGACGGCTGGGAACCCCGGCCGGGTGGCGGCGGGCGAGCCGTGTGCCGTGGATGCGACAGAACAGGCGATTCACGGTCGGTCCGCGGGCTTCTCCCAGATCGAGACGTGCTGGCGGCTCTCGCTGGTGAAGGCCTCCCGCGTCCATCCGTCCCACCGGTCGCGCAGCCGTAGCCCGGCGAGCTGTGCCATCAGGTCGAGTTCTGCCGGCCACACGTACCGGAAGGGGATCGATCTGTACTCGCCGCGGCCGTCGATGACCTCGACGTAGTTCGAACTCATCGCCTGGGTGGCCACGTCGTAGGCGTCGAACGCCCACCGCGTCGGGCTCACGTGGAACGGCACGATGTGCTGCCCGGCCGGGAGCTTTCTCAGATCGGGAACCATGACCTCGATGACGAAACAGCCGCCGGGTTCGAGATGAGCCGCGACGTTGCGGAAGCAGGCCACCTGCGCCGCCTGTGTCGTCAGGTTCATGATCGTGTTGAAAACCAGATAGGCAGCGGAGAACTTCCCGTCCACCTTCGTTGTCGCGAAGTCGCCGATCGTGACGCCGATCGCGTTGCCGCCCGGCTTGGCGCGCATCCGGGCAACCATCGCCCGTGACATGTCGATGCCGTGAACCGGGACTCTCCGACGGGCCAGCGGCAACGCGATACGTCCCGTCCCGATGCCCAGCTCAAGGGCCCGGCCATCGCCGGCCAGCTCGGCCAGAACGTCGACCGCCGCATCTATGACTCTCGGAGTGAACATGTCTGCCGACGACTCGTCGTACGCAGCCGCAACACGCTCTCCGAAGTAGCCGTCCCCATCGTCCATCGCCAGACCGTACTGCGTAAGTTCTCGCAGGGCATGCGAATTTCAGGCTGCACGGACTGTGAAGGCGTGCGGGTGGTGCGCAGCACGATCTGCTCGGCCTGCGGTCGAGCAACTCCCCGTTGCTACCTGGTTTTCGCGGGGCGGGTAGTGCCCGTCTTCGCGGGAAGCAGGCGCCGGCCCGGCGGCAAGCGGCGGGCTACATGGGCGGTGTGGTCACGATGAGTGACGGTTGATGGTGGCGCGCCGAGCGGCGGCCGGGGCCACGTCGGCTACTGCCCGCGAAGTAGCGGGAATGCCTCCGCCGAGACGATGTCCGATCCGTCGGCGCTGCCTAGCGTGAGCCTCATGACAAGGAATTCTCGTGCGGTGCGGTTCACCATCATTGCCCTGCTGGCCATGGCCGCGACGATCGTGCTTCAGATCATGGGTGGGGCGGATTATCCCCTGGTTCCGCCGGGCCTGGTCCTGCCACTGGCCGCGGCGGCACTTCTCACCTGGCGGCCGAACCTGTGGACCTCGCTTTTCGCGCTGGCCAACGGCTTGTGGGTCGGTTTCGGGGCGATCGTCGCGCCTGAAGCAGGCGAGCACCTTCGCTCCGGGGGCACTCTGCTGGTCGCCTCCACTGTCGCGCAGCTCGTCACTCTCGTTGCCATCGTTGCTGGGGGCGCGGTGTTGCTGGCGCAGTCGCGTCGGCTCACCCGTTGAACGGCCCTCTTCCCAACGCCTTTTCTGAGAGGAAGTATCAGGTGAGCCTGATAGGAACCCGCCCGGCCTCGGTCCTCACAGCCGGATTCGCGCTGCTCGCAGCCTCTGCGGGTGACTTCGCCCAAGGCTACGACGGCCCCGGCCCGTTCATCTTCTTGGTGGCAGGACTCGTAGTGCTGCTCGTGCCCTGGCGGCAGATTGCCTGGCTGGCTGTCGCCACCTCGCTCTTCTTTCTGGTGGGGGCGATCGTCAACTTCGGGGATCTGGAGGGCGCTCTCGAAAGCGCTGAGGTGTTCCCGGTCATTGGGGTCGTCGTGCAGCTCGCCGGTTTCGTCGTCTCGGGTGTGGCGGGGCTCTTCGCGCTGGGGAAGCGGCGACCCGGTACGGAACGAAGCCCAGCACGTCGACAACGCGTTTGATCGGGGCAGCAGGGGCATGTCCAACGGCCTGATCGAGTCCACCAACACCGAGACCAGCCTGATCATCCGCCGGGGCTGCGTGCGGGCGTTAGCGGAGGTGGATGCGGTCGCCGGCTACCGGACTGCTGGTGCGGGTCAACTCCGCGATCGATGGCCTGCACAGTAACGGTCGACTCGCGGCGGCTCCGAGCTCGACGCTCTCGCCGAGGAACTCTGGTGGCCGAGCGCGAGAGCCCCGGCGGGATCCGCGACCTCTTGGAGGACACGGGCCGCCGCCTACCGGCCCGAGAAGAGACGGTGGCCCATGGTCCGCCCGGTGGTCCTGGCCGCGCCACCCAGGGCTCCCCTTTCTCGGTGCACAGGCGGGCAATACGGTCGTCACCGCCGGCGGCCGACCAAGGGGCCTGGCACCCGTATCCGCAGCGAGAAGGGACTGCGCTGGGGAGGACGACCTCTCGCTGCTGCAGGCCGATGCACTAGACAGCTCCGCCCGCGGGAGGTGGGGCCGGCGGGGGAGTTTGCTGGGCGGCCGCGACCGCTGTGACGCGGCGTGCGGGCCTGCCCAGCGCGTTCTCCAGAGTCCGCCCCGGCATACGGGACAGGCCGAAAATCACCGCGAGAGAGACCGACGGCGCGCCGACCGCGAACGCCGCGACCAATGGCTCGCCTGCGTCGAGGCTGTACTTCGCGAAGAGGAGCATGGCGGCAACGGATGTGAGGGCGAACAGTTGCCCCGCAGTTCGCTGGCCGATGGCTGCCCAGGCCAGGCGCCGCCGGTGGCGTTCGTGCGTGCGGAATTCCTCCCAGATCTCCGCGGCCAGGCCGGGTTTGACGGACTCCCACTCCTTGGCGACCTTCGCGTCCCAGCGGGGGCCGGGACCTTCGTCCTGCCGCGCCATCACTGCTCCCGGCCGTTGACGGGTTCGGCGTTGCTGTCAGCGCCGGTGTCGCCCTCCGGGTACACCCGGGAAAGGAACGCGTCCTCGAGCCGCTGAACCCATGCCAGGGCGGCGGAAGCCCTTACGTGCCCGGCCCGGGACGCCCGGCGCAGCCACTTGGTCGCCTCCAGGAATTCGTCCTGCTCCGCCAGCAGCAGCCCGAGATTGTAGGCGGCGTGGGAGCTTCCGCGTTCTGCGCCCCGGAGCCACCACCGTTGGGCGCGCTCCAGGTCGCCCCGCTCCTGCCACAGAAGACCCAACAGCGAATCCGCGTCTGCCACACCCTGTTCGGATGCCACGGTCCAGGCACGTTCAGCTTCCTTGAGGCGCCCCGCGCGACGCAGGAGCAGCCCGAGGTCCTTGCCCGCCAAGGCGTGACCGCTGTGGAAGGCCGACCGTAGACACCGCTCGGCCTTCGCGGCGTCGCCTGCCCTGACGAGCGCCAGGCCCAAGTAGTGCTCTGCTCGTGCGTCGCTCCGGGTGGATGCCTCCCGCCAGAGGGTCTGCGCCTCCTGTACGGCGCCCGATCGGAACCGGAGCACTCCGAGGTCGGTGAGGGCCCGCAGGCTGCCGGTGTCCGCCAGCCCCCTGAGCAGCTGGGCAGCAGGGGCGGTCTGGCCACCACGAACGAGATCGATCGCGCGAAGGTGGGATTCGTCCGCGAACGTCGGCGTGTCCTCGGCGGGCGGCGGCCCCAACGCGGCGTAGGCGGAGGTCCAGTGAAGTCTCAAGCGCTCGTGGAAGTCGTCGGCCCTGTCGTGCCCACCGGCCGGTGGATGGCCGGGTGCGATGACGTCGAGTGCGCCGTCCAAGACGTTCCGCCACGCCACTGTCCCACCCCCACATCAACTCGGTCCGCGCCAATGCTAGGGCGTAGAGGGTCAGTTGGGTGCCGCGAGTCCCTATCTGCTCTGGAATGGCCGGCGGAGCCGACCAACGGGTCGGGTCGGGCGCGGCGTTGGCGGCTGTCTCTGCCATGCGGTCGTGTTGGCCGTGGATGTACCTGGCCCGGAGCCGCGGGGTGCAGGTCGGTGCGGTCGCACGGATGGGGGAGTTCGGGGCCATGGGGCCCGAACTGGGGTGTGGCGTGCGCAACGGACCGCGAGCGCTGGTAGGACCGCGGACCGTCATTCCGCCAGGGGCTCGGGAACCGCTGAACTGCCGGGTGACGACAAGGACGTCGCCAGACGTGGACTTCAGCACGCTGGAGGCGTCGTGCACCTGGGCGGACGAATCCGCGGTGCTGAAGGTGAGCGAGGTTACGCGGTCCGGGGTCGAAGCCCATGACGTGGACCTCGATGCCTTCGTGGCTGAGGTGAACGCGATTCGCGATGACGTACGGGTGAGCTGAAGCCACTCGCCGGGGCGGCGGGCGAAAGCGGCCGTCCGTCGCCGTTGTTGGTGTCAGAGCTCGGGTGCGAGAAGTGTCAGCCGCAGGATCGCCGCGAGGAACAGCGCCGTCGGAACGGTGAACCACCACCGGCGCAGCCACCCTGCCTTCACGAACAGCAGTGTCAGCAGCGCGGTGACGACGGTCAGGCCCAGCGCGGTGCCTGCCGCGAAGCCGGAGTGGGAGACGGTCTCCTTGTCCCAGGGCCCCGCCGGCTCGGCCGCGTATGCGAGAAGCAGCAAGTACACCGTGATCAGCTGCGCCACCACGAGCACCGAGGCACACACGGCAGAACCGACACGGCCGGCAGGCGGGGTCGGGCCGACCGCGCGCCTCGGCACCGTAGGGCTCGTGGCATCACTCACCGCAGGGCCTCCTTGGCCTGGTCCAGCTTGTTGTCGAAACCACGACCGTACCCCTGAGCAGCATCGGTCTCGTAATACGGACCGCCGTTGTAGCGGGCGGCCAGCTCCTGCATCTGCGCCCGCGTCATCTGGTCCGGTGGCACATCGGCGAAGCTGCTCTCCGCCTTCAGTTGTGCAAGGTATTCGGAGGCGATGAAGATGTTCGTCCCCGGGTCCTTGATCGCGTCCACCACTGTGCTGCGCTGGAGGTCCGTGAGATTGTGCGGGTCGTAACCGAGCACCTCGGCGGCGCGCCGCACCTGGATGGCCATGGGGCCCATGGATGTCCGGTCAGGGTCCTCGCTACCAGGAATGATCTTACGGCCCTCGTATGCCAGGTCGTCCAGCACGCCGGGATCTCCTTCGACCTCCTGCCAGGCGATGCCCGCGATCATCTCCGGCGGCAGTCCCGAGTCCCCGGCGGCGGCCTTGATGAGCTCCTTGTTCGCGGAGATGTACGAGCGGCGTCCCTCGTCGTCGTTCGACGGGAGCCAGTAGTTGTTGCCCTGGCCGTCGGGCAGTCCGTCCACGCGCGTCTGGATGCGGTAGAGCGCCTCCGAGACGACCACGTCGCGGCCCACGGTGGGTATCGCGTCGACCTTCGGCCCGGAGCCCGGCAGCTGGGTGTTCGGGTCGTCGCTCGCCTCGCGGGCCTCCGCCTGCAGGGGCCCAAGGTTCTTCAGGAACTCGGCCGCGTCAGGCAAGGTCCCCTGGTAGTCGGGAATCGACTTGTACGCCGTCTTGAGATCGGCAAGGCACAACTCCCGCGCGGTGGACTCCACGCGGAGCGCGTCACCATAGTGGTCCTTGGTCTGGTTGTAGAAGCGCTCGGCTTCTTCTCGGATCGCGTCGAGATCCACGGTCACTTCGGCAAGCCAGTCAAGCACGCCCGTGCTGGCGCGCAGATCCTCCCATTGCCGCAGGGGTTCTGCTGCCCGTGCGGTGGGAGTGATGGCCTGAGCTTCACGGGCCATGACCTCGGAAAGTTTGCCCTCGGTGTGCTGCCCGTTCTTGTAGTGCACCTTGGCGGTGGTGACCGCATCGGCGTACGCGGCAAGCGCGGAGCCCGCCTTGCGGAAGGCTTCCGAAAGCGCATCGGCCAGGGTCTTGCTCTCGCTGAGCCGTTTGATGTAGAGGTCGCGGGCCTCACTGACCCACTCGACCTTCCCGGCCTTGCGAAAGGCGTCGTCGGTCGACTCGATGAGTGTGTGGAGACGCCGGAACTCGGCAACATTGCGATCGATGAGCGTCGGATTGGCGTCCTCGAGGAAGTGAACGTCTTCACGGTATGCCACGGCGGATCACCTGTTCTCCGGCGGCACGAACCGGCCGCAGTCGAGCATTGCGTTCATCTGACCCTGTACGCCCTTGTCCACGATCGTGTAGTCATCGCCGGCGGACTTCAGCTTCGTGGACAGGGACGCAAGCAGAACGACCATGTCGTTGTACTGGTCCTTGGCGAACCGGGCGAGCGTGTCGACCTGCGAGGCAACATCCGCGTGTGCGCGGGGTACGCGGGCCTGGGTCGCGTTCTCGCCGTCCATGCGTCCCTCGTAGAGGAGGCCCGCGATCTCCATGAGCAGGTGAGAACTACCGTCGAGAGAAGCGGCGTTGACTGAGTACCCGTCGCCATGGGCCGCCGGACCGCCGGGGTGGTCGCCACCTGACGGTGCTTGGTTGAGTTGCATCTGCGTGGCATCTTGCCGCCGGGCGAGCGCAGCCTCCTTGAGGCCGGCCCATTCCTCTGCGAACGACATCGCTCATGTCCCCCGTGAGCTTGTGCTTGCGTGCGAACACGAGTGCGCACCTTCCTTCCCAGAGTGCCACACCCAGCGCCGACGTTCATGAGCGATATCGCGTCTGTGAACTATGCCGCTTCCGTGGGAACTTCGAGCGGGGAAAGCCGACCTGACGGGTTGTCGTGGGGCAGGTCGAGTTGGGGCACAGTCCTCGGGAAGTGGTCGCTGCAGGCTAACGGCGGCATGCGCGGCGTACGTGCCCTGTGCCGCTCGGACGGTGGAGTTGCTTGGCGAAAGGGGGGCGAACTGGGGTGTGGGGTGCGTAGCGTTGATCGGAGGCGGGGCGTGACCGGACGGGGGCGCGGTGTACGCGCGGGTGGGGTGGTTGTACGCGGTGTGGGGCGTGACCGGGGGTGGGGTGGTGGCGTTGGGTGTGGGCGTGGGTGCGCGGGAGGTGGTGTGCGGATGACGATGGACGACGAGCAGCAGCAGGCGGAGCAGGGGCCCGGGTCGGGCATCTTGCATGTGTTCGGGCGGCAGTTGAAGCGGTTTCGAGAGTGCACGGAGTACGACCGGACGGCGTTCGGGTCGATGACGGGGTACTCGGCCTCGACGATCGCGTCCTACGAGCAGGGGCGGCGCGTTCCGCCGCCGCGGTTCATCGAGCAGGCGGATGAGCTGCTGGGGGCGCGGGGTGTGTTGGCGGAGATGAAGGAGGAGGTGGCGCGGGCGCAGTATCCGCCGTTCTTCCGCGATGCGGCGCGCTTCGAGACGGAGGCCGTCGAGCTGCATGTGTACGCGAACCAGGCTGTACCAGGCCTGTTGCAGACCGAGGAGTACGCGCGGGCCGTGTTCACCATGCGGCGGCCGCTGCTGAGCGACGAGACGATCGAGGAACGGGTGACCGCTCGACTGGCTCGGCACGAGATCTTCGCGCGGAAGCCGCTGCCGACGATCAGCTTCGTCATCGAGGAATCAGTGCTCAGGCGGCCCCTGGGCGGTGACGGCGTGATGCGCGGGCAGCTTGAGGAACTTCTGCTGAGCGGGGAGCGACGCAACGTCGCGATTCAAGTGATGCCGAATCGGCGGGAGGAGCACGCTGGTTTGGCTGGACCGTTCACCTTGATCGAGACGCAGGAAGGGCGGAGGATCGCCTACGTGGAGGCATACAAGCACAGCCGTCTCTACACGGATCGGAGGACTGTCCGCGAGCTCGAAGAGCAGTACGGTCTCCTCCGGGCCCAGGCGCTCACTCCGCGCGAATCGCTGGCCCTTATCGAGAAGTTGCTTGGAGAGACATGAAGGTCGAAGAGACTGTGCCGACTGTGCCTGAGCTGGCGTGGTTCAAGAGCAGCTACAGCAGTGGCGAGGGCGGCGAGTGCGTGGAGGTCGCGGCCTGCCTCGGTGTTGTGCACGTCCGCGACTCCAAGGACACCACTGTTCCGATGCTCACCCTGCAGCCGCAGGTGTGGGACGCCTTCGTCGGGTTCGCGGTGGGGAGCGGTGCCGTGTAGGTACGTGGTCGGCTTGACGTGGGGCAGTTCCCGGGCGCCTGGGAACCGCCCCACGGCATTTGCGTCAGGCCTCCACCGTGGTCGGCTCCGGCGGGGACCAGCGGCCAGAGGCGATCTCGGCGTCAAGCCGTGACTGGAAGTGCGCGTGCGCGGCGCGCATCTCGGTCTCGCGGTCGGCCTTGTAGAAGGGGGCGGTGTAGCCCGGGGGCGGTGGGGTCGTTTCCGGGTTCGCCAGGTGGGCGAGGAAGTCGAGGTAGTCCTGCTTCGTCTGGCCGTGGCCGTAGGTGTTGAAGTCGGCTGCGATCTTACGGCCGTTGGCGTCGAAATCGGTCGCCGACTCGTAGTCGTACAGCTGCGGGTAGCGGGACTTGAAGATTGCGACGAGCTGGTCGGCGGTGATGCCGAGCCAGACTGCGACGAGGGCGTCGAGCTCGACGAGCGCGGCGCGGCGCTCGTGCTCGGTGCGGAGCGGGGTGGTGTATTCCCAGGTTGGCCTGAGGCCGGCGGCGAGGGGCTCCAGGTGAGGCCAGTGGGGGTTGGCCCAGTCCTCGTAGCCCGCCCAGCGGGCGTCGAACAGCTCCGCCCAGAGGGGAGCGTAGTGCGGGGTGAGGGCGTTCAGGCGGAGGGCGCGGAGGAGGAGGGCGGAGGCGAGGGGGTGCTTTGGGTCGGGCGCCGGCATCTTGAGAGCCTCGGCGACTTGGAGATTCGAGCGGCCGGTGATGCGCAGTACGTAGTCGAGGGGCAGTGATGCCCAGAAGCCTGCATTGAGGGTGGTGAGGCGATTGTCCGCCAGAGCCATCGAGTAAACAGCGTGGATGTGCGCAGGGCCGGGTGGGAGAAGGGCAGCGTGGAGGCAGCGACTGCTGTCAAAGGGGATCATTTTTCGCCAAGCGAGCCGGAAGAACGAGGTGGAGGGCCTTCCGAGCCAGGAGTCCTGAGCCGCCAGGTACGTCGCTTCGTCGGTGGCCCGCACATAGTTGGTCACGGGGACGTACGCCTCGGGCAGCTCCGACGGCGCGAGCAAGTTCCAGTCCCGGTTGCTCCGGCAGGGGATCCTTGGCTCCTTCGAGAAGGGAAGCGCTGATGCGAAGTGCGGCCCTTGGAGGATGACATCCGCGAGCTCGGGGACGACCTGGTTGCCCCAGCGGATCAGTCCGTCCTTCTTGGCGCCCGCTTCGTCGTATCCCCTTGTGATCATCGGGCGGTAATCGGCCAGGCTGCCGCGGTAGGCGGCCAGTGCCTCGATCGCCCCTTGCTCGCCAACGAGAACTGGATACAGCAGAGGGGTCTGTGCCGCTCCACCCGCTGAGCCCGTCAGGGCCTGCCAACTGGCCAGCAAGGCAGTGTTCACATGCACCACGCGTTCGCGGTGCGGCCGGATGTCCCACGAGCCGTTGTGCTTGATGCCGGGTGTTGCGCCTCGTCCGTCGTGGGTTAGTGAATCCGGTAGGACATCGGCATCGCGCAGCTCGCTGAGGTGCAGGAAGTCAGGCTCCTGTGGCGTGCCGTAAATGTGCATCCCGAATTCCGCCGAACGGTTGAGGTCTTCGAACGCCCAGTTCGCCGAGTTAACAAAGTGCGCGTGGACCCGGAGATGCCGGTACACGGCGGCCCGGATGGTGCCCTCGCGCACACCGCCGAAGTGCGTGTCCGGGTGGATCAGGCCCGCGCTGCCGTGCGGTGCGATGTGCTGCCACACCTGAGCCATGAAGGCCCGGTAGAGGTCGCCCTGGGTACCGAAAAGGAGCGGATACGCGGCCTGGCTGCCCAGCACGGCGGCGGCCCCTGCATGGGCGGCCAGCTCGTCGAGGAGGAAATCCCGGCGTTCCGCACGCGTGCTCAGCACCTCTTCCTTGCGGAGGCGCCATTCTGCTGCACTCGGCTTCTCGATCAGAACGAACCATGGCTCCAACTCCGCCAGAACCAGATCCTCCTGCCATCGAGGCCGCACCCACGGCGGGTTCCCCACCTGCAAGTCATACCCACCCCGCCCAAACACCTGGGCGAACTCCAACTCCCAGTGGAAGAAGCCCTGCTGAGCGGCCACGTCCCGCGCGAGCCCCGCCCACGGATACCGCCCCTCCAGGTGATGCGCTCGGTCCATGCCCATGTAGTCCGGAAGGTCGTCCTCGTACGGGGTCAGCTCGCTCAGCGATTCGAACTGGGCGATCAGCGAGTCCGTCGGGACCTCCTGTGTGCCAAGCAGCGACTCCGCGAAGTCCAGCCAGTCGTCCAGCCCCGCCAACGGGACTACCGACCGGCGCTGCGCGCCCTTCCCGCCCTTCCGGTTGCCGCCCCGCGCCCGGCGCTTGTCCACGTCCTCCCGTGTCAGCGCCAACTGCTGTGCGTCCGCCTCGAACCCGGGAAGCGCGTCCACCTCCCACGCCATCAGCACTGCGTCGTCCTCGGCGACAACCTCCGGCGCGAGCGCAGGTGCAGCCTCCCGCGCGTACGTCCCATCGCTCCCGTCCAGCAGCCCTGCCTGCTGCACCGGCCAGAACCACAGCGCGCACCACGCGTCCATCAGCGTCCTCAGCCGCCAGTACGGCGTGTCCACGGCCTCAAGGTCAGCCAGCACGTCGTCGCGCTGGACCGCCTCCGCCGGCTGCCGCAGCCACGCACTCTCCGCGCCCCAGACATCGATCCGACGCGAGATGTCTCGCTCCGAGATCTCCAGACGCCGACACACCAGCCCCCACAGATACTCCGCCCTGCGAGCCAGCCCCTGAAGCCGCGCAACCTGCTTTGCACTTGGCGACTTGGTGATCGCCTTCCGCCACGCGCCCAGCTTCTTCGCGTCCTCCGGAGCGAGTGCCTTCGCCTCCTTCTCCCCGGCGACCGCGCCCCACTCCTTCGCCGGAAGCAGGAAGTGATGCACTGCCCCCTCCGGCAGCCCACCCGCAGCCTCCGTCAGGGGGAAGCGCTCCGGCGTCGTCCCGAGCCAGCCGCCCTTCTTCAGGCGCTCCGGACCGTAGATCTCCCTGCGCCCACCGATCAGCGAGTTGCCCCGCCGCAGGTGCAGCCCGAACCAGGGGGCCTCCATGCCGGGGTGCATCGTATTGAGCCACAGCGAGACCTCCGCCAGCTCCACCGCCGTCGAGTTGAGGTCCACACCGTACGAGTTGTGCAGCGCGATGTACGCCTTGACCTTCTGGAGTTCGAGCGGGTACTTCTCCGTGTCGATCGCCTCGCCGGTCTCCTCCTGCCGACGCCGCAGGTACTCCGCCGCGACCTGGTTGATCGCCTCGTTGAGGAACGCGCCCGACCCCAGCGCCGGTTCGCAGATCTTCCAGTCCAGCAGCTCCCGCGCCTCGGTCGTCGTCCCGTCCTGGTCCAACCGATGCTGGAGCGCCAGCTGAACGGTCACCTTCGTCAGCGACTCGGGCGTGTAGTACGACGCCGACGTCTGACGGTCACGCCCCGACAGCCGGTAGACGAACGACCCCGGCCGGTACCGGACCCGTACCTCCTCGCCCGTGTCCTCGTCCCGGCGGCGTACGAAGACACCGTCCGCGTACTCGTCGGCCTTCGACGCGGGTACCAGCCACGAGCCGTCCTTCGGGTCGCCGCCTTTGGCGACCTCGTACAGTTCCTCACCTGCCACGAAGCCCGAGTACGACATCAGACCCTCGTACACCGCACCGAGCTGGTTGATGCCGAGCTGGGCGTACGAGATGAAGCCGCCCCGCTCGCCCTTCTTGCCCTTGGTGAGCATCAGTTTGCGCAGCACCTGGTAGAGCGTGGCGTTGCGCAGCCGCGTGTCCAGGTACCGGGACCCGCCCTCCGCGTCCTCGTCGTACCTCGGGTCGGGTACGGACTCGGCTCCGATCAGGCGGATGGACTCGCCCTCGAAGAGCTTGGAGTGCAGCGGCTCGAAGCGCAGGCCGATGTCTTCGGAAATCGCAGTCTCGGACTCCTTGGGTCCGACGACCCCGTGCGTACGCCGCGGCCGGTACCCCTCCTGCACCTTCCGGAACAGCAGGTCCAGCGACTCGTACAGGTAGAAGCCCTCGCGGGCCTTCTCGCCCACCAGGTCCCGCTCGGCGACCAGTTCCCCCAGCCGCCCGAGCCCGTAGCCCTGGTGGTACTCCGGGTAGTCGGACGGCAGGATGCCCAGTTCGGGGCGGGCCTCCGCGTACAGCAGGAACAGGATCCGGTACAGATAGCGCAGCGACTCGCGCGTCAACTGCTGGGCCAGCTCCGGAAGTTCCTTGATGTCCTCCAGCCGTACGCCCTCGTGCGAGCGGATGCGCTCCAGGATCTCGTTGGCGATCAGCTCGACCGACTGGCGCAGCCCGTCCCGCAGGTCGGAGGAGACGCCCACCGCGTGCTTGGTCGACTTGTCGACCAGACCGGCGAGGGGGTTCTCGCCGCCCTCCTCCGGCGTACGGAGCGAGTCCGCGCCGAACAGCGCGGCCAGCGTGTCGAGTTCCTGGCCGTCCTTGGTGTTGTTGCGGTCGAGCGCGGTGTCGAGCGAGGCCGCGAGGTAGCGGCCCTCGCCCCACGCGGCGCGGTCGGCGAGCACGATGACACCACCGGCCAGCAGCAGCACGTACCGCGGGGCGTCCTCGCAGGCGAAGAGGAACGAGGCGAGCTTCGACCCGGTCCGCACGGCATTCGCCGAGTCGAGCTGCAACGGGTGCAGCAGGCGGCCCGCGCCCTCCGGGTCCAGCGCGGCGTCCGGCTCGGCCGCCCAGCCGCAGTCGAGGGCGACGAGGCCCGGCTCGGAGTGTGCGACCTCGACCTCGTGCGTGGCGTCCGCGCGGCGGACGGTGAGCGTCTGCGGCTTGGCGTCGTAGCCAAGTGCCCGCAGCACCAGGGAGTTGAGGTCGGCCGCCCGCCGACGCCACTCCGGCGCGTCGTACGTCGTCGCCTCGTCGGCCGTGGCGGCGGCCTCGGCGAAGAAGGCACGGGACTTGAAGTACGGGCGGCGCAGGCCGCGCAGACCCACGCGCGGGGTGACGGGCAGCGGCTCGGGGTCGCTGCCGGTGTAGTCGGTCCAGTCGCCCGTGGCCCCTGCTGCCTTCGCCTCCTCCTCGCGCTCCTTCCACTTTGTTAGCAGCCCGGACTTGAGGTCCTTGGGGAAGACCTCGGCCAGGTAGTGCGCGGAGAAGTAGTCGCCGCGGTTGACCAGGGAGTCGTACGTCATGGTGCGGGAACCTCCTGGTTCAGTCGCGGGCGGAAGAGGGCGAAGGGATGGAAGGGGCCGCGTCGAGGACGGCAAGCACGCGCAGCATCGGGCGGCCGGTGGTCAGCAGCGAGTCGGCCAACCGGGCCAGGTCGGTCCTGGTCGTGTCGCCGGCCAGGCTGAGCTGTTCCCAGTCGCCGAGCCGCTGCTTGTACTGCTCGATCGGCTGGAGCAGCGCGCTGTCCCAGTCCTGGCTGTGCCCGTCGAGGAAGCGCTCGGCCTCCTCCAGCGCCGCCGGGATTCCGGCGCGCAGGGTGTCCAGGTCGTGGCGGTGCAGCGGGTTGGCCATCGTGGGGCCGACACCGGCCCGGCGCAGCAGGGAGACCATGTCGTCGGTGACCGTCTCGCCCGTGACGGCCATCCACTTGACGACGGTGGGCCGGCCGAGGGCGTTGGAGTAGATGCCCTGGATCAGATACGTCGGGGCCGTCACGTCGGCGGTGATGACCGGGGCCTCCTGCCGGCCGAGGCTGACCAGCACCTTGTCGGTCAGCCACTCCACCACCGGGTGGAGGTCGGTCAGCAGGGAGATCTCCGGCCAGCTGGAGGTGGCCGACTCCCGGGCGCGCACCAACGAGAGGTCGGCGAGCTTGCGGTTCAGCGTCACCAACAGGCGCTCGTGGAGGCGCTGTTCGCGGCGGTAGTCGGGCGGCAGGGACTTCATGCGGTGGACCAGGTCCGACGGGGGCCGGAAGGAGATCAGACCGGTCTCGGTGTCGCGGTCCATCTCCAGCTGTCGCTGGGCGTCGGGGAACACCTCCCGTACGGCCTCGTCGATGAATTCCCGGGTGCCGGCGAACAGGCGCGGCACGTCCGCGGTCGCCGGAGCGGCGTCCGACCCGCCCTCGTCAGCTCCGTCGTCACCGACCGCGTCGACCGAGCCGAAGAAGTCGGCGAGGAAGTCGTCGTCCGCCTCCGCCGCCTCCGCGGCCGTGTGCTGCAACGACTCGTCGACCGTGCGGCCCCCCAGCAGATCCTGGATGAGGGACTTCTCTTCGGCCTCCGCCCGGTAGAGCCCGCTCACCGCCTCCGCTGTGCCCAGACTCCGGTGCGCCTCGTCCTCCCGCTCAAGCAGCCGTTCCGCGACCGTGCGGTCGTCCTTCGCGCCGTCCACCTCGCTGGTGAGGATCAGCGCCCGGAACTGGGGCTGGTGGGCCTGGCCGTAGCGGTCGATACGGCCATTGCGCTGCTCGATGCGGATCAGCGACCACGGCACGTCGTAGTGGATGAGCTGGTGGCACTGGCGGTGCAGGTTGACACCCTCGGAGGCCACGTCTCCGGTGAACAGGATGCGTACGGGGGCGTCGGCGAGCCCGAAGTCCTCCACGCACTGCATCTGCTGCTCGTCGGAGAGCCCGCCGTGCATGACGCGGGCGGCTTCGTCAAGCGCCTTGCCCTTGAAGCCGAGCGCTGCCGGTACGGTCTCGCGCAGCCACTCCAGGGTCTGGACGCGCTCGGAGAAGACGACGACACGCGTGTCGCTCTTCGGGCCGACGCCGATCGCCTTCAGCTGCTCGACCAGCGCGCCGAACTTCGCCGAGTCCGACTCCTTCATTCCGGCCGTCAGCTCCCTGAGCCTGCGCAGCGCGACGAGCTCGGGCGAATCCGGGTCAGCGAACTCCTTCGACATCAGCGTCTTGATGCGCGCCGCGGTCGTGGCGCGGAAGGCGACATGCGAGGACAGGAAGGACTTCAGCAGCGTGTACGGGAACAGAGGTACGTCGCTGACCGACTTCCCCTCCTCCGGCAGCCACACCTGCGCCAGTTCCTCGAAGACCTTCTCCTCGACCGGGGTGGCCACGCAGCGCACCGACTCGGACGGGCCGCGGTCGGCCCACTGGCCCTTCATCTGGTCGCGGACCTCGGGGCTGACCTTCGTCCGCCGGATGAACAGGTGCTCGATGTCCTTCGCCTCGTACCGCTCGGGGTCCCGGATCGCGGCCGGGTCGAGCAGGGCGATCAGCTCGGCGAAGGAGCGGGCGTTGCCGTTGTGCGGGGTGGCGGAGGCCAGGATCAGCGCGTCGGTGCGCGGGGCGAGGAGCTGGGCGAGCTGGTTGCGCAGCGAACCGCGGTTGATCAGGTTGTGGGACTCGTCGATGACGACCGCGTCCCAGCGGATCTGCTCCAGATGATGCTTGTACTGGTCGGTGTTCTTCAGGGTATCGATGGAGACGATGACCCGCTTGAAGTACGTGAACGGGTTGCGGCCCGCCGGGATCTCGCGCTGCACCTTCTCGATGCCGGCCGAGTCGAGCCGGATCAGCGGGATCGCGAACCGCGTCCACAGCTCGTGCTGGAACTGCTCCAGGACGTGCTGCGGGGTGACAACGAGAATGCGCTCGCCGCGGCCACGGCGGATCAGCTCCGCGAGCGTGAGGCCGATCTCCAGGGTCTTGCCGAGGCCGACCACGTCGGCGATCAGCATGCGGGGGCGCAGGTTGCGGCCGGAGAGGGCGAGCTGCGCCGGGCGGTGCTGGTAGGGGAGCGAGTCGAGCAGAAAACTGTCGGCGAGGGCGAGGCCGCGCTCGGACTGGGGGAGCGGGGTCTTGCGCAGCACGGCCTCCAGGAAGAGGCGGCTGCGGCGGAAGTTCGGGGAATCGTCGCCGGTCAGTTTCGTGCGGCGCGGGTCCATCAGCTCCACGTCGTCCAGGGCCGTGAAGAACACGGCCTCCTGGTCGCGGACGAACTCCGAGACGCCGACCGCCTCGATCCGGTCGCCGTCGTGGGCGGTGCGCGTGACGTTGCGTACGAGCCACTCCTCGTCGCGTACGACGATCTGCGCGCCCGGCGGGTACTGGGCGTCCTCGGCGGCGCCGGTGGGCCGGTCCACGCGCTCCTGCTCGACGGTCACGGGCGCTGCCTCCTGTGCTGTGGGGTCTGGCTGGGGTGGTGCGGGGCCGGTCGCGGACCGGTGGTGGGCCGGTTCGCGGGGCGGGTCGCGTCAGAACGCGGCGCGCTGCGCGTAGGTCTCGCGGAGCTGCTGGGCGACCTTGCGGGCCTGGACCGAGTGCCACAGGGGCGCGGGAGCGGCGGGGCGTTTGGTCCGGTCCCGGGGCGTCCGCTCGCGCGGCGTCCCTTCGCGATGCGTCCCCTGGCGCGGCGGGGGAGCGTCGCCCGTACCGCTGCGCGCGTCGGCATCGGCCGGGGTCGGCTCAGCCTTGACGGCGGGCGTGTACGCGTCGACGGGCTGCGGGAGCGGGATCGTCGGGGCCGGTAGGCCGCTCTGTTGGGGCAGGGGGTGCGTCGTCTGCTCGGCGAGGATCGCGGCCTCGGGGGCCGGCGGCGGGGCGGACGATCCTGAGGGCGCGGTGAAGGACGTCAGCCGGCGGCGCGCCTGCGCGACCTTCAGGCCCTGCGCCTCGATGACGGCCCGGCACTGCTTGACGACCCCGGGCAGGTCGGGACGGTCACCGGGTGCGTACGACAACATCGCGGTCAGCAGCGGGAGCAGCTCGTCCGGCGCATCCGTGAGGTCCGGTTCCTTGGACTGCTCGGTGATCATGTGGAACAGCACATGGATGTTGTCGGCCTGGTAAGGGTGGTGGCCGGTCGCCGCATAGAGCAGGACGGAACCGAGGGCGTACACATCCACGGGTGTGGTGAGCGGCTTGACGCCGCTTGCCTGCTCCGGGGCCATGCAGGCGGGGGTGCCCATCACCGCGTTCGGGGCGGTGAGGGTGGCGCTCGACTCCGTGAAGACCGCCAGGCCGAAGTCGATGATCTTCGGGCCGTTCGGGCCGAGGAGGACGTTCGCGGGCTTGAGGTCGCGGTGCACGAGCCCCTGCTTGTGCACGCCGGCCAGCGCCTCCGCCAGGGTCGCCCCGAGAGAGGCCACGAGGACGGAGGGGAGCGGCCCGTGCGTGGTGATGTGCTTGCGCAGATCGGGGCCGTCGACGTACTCCGTGGCCAGCCAAGGGCGTTCCGCCTCCGGGTCGGCGTCCAGGAACGCGGCGATACGCGGGCCCCAGATCGTCTTGAGGACCTCGATCTCCTGCGCGAAGCGCAGCCGCGCCTCGGAGTCCACGACCGACGCCTTGATCACCTTGACGGCCGCGGGCTCACCGCCCTGCGACTCCCCGAGATAGACCTGGCCCATGCCGCCCTGCCCGATCCTGCCGAGCAGCTCGAAGCCGCCGAGTTCGGCCGGATCCTCGGGACTGAGCGGGGTCGTCTGCACGCGGGTCCTCGTTCGGACTGATCAGGGGGTGAATGTGCCGGTTACACGGTAGTCGACTGCATTCTGTGACGGGAGCGGTACCGGCGAATCAGGTCCGCCGGCCGCGAGGGGCGTCCGCCACGACGCAGGCCGCCGATCAGCGCGTGAGCCGGCCGAGACGGCCCTCTCTCGCCCAGCAGGGCGAGGCATATCGCTGCGCGGGCTCTTGGGTACGTGATCCACCGAGTGAGCCCGTAAGCCGTCGACTGCCGGACCCCGGGCGATTGACAGGCGGTTCCCTCCGCGCGGGCAGCACTCCGCCCCCGGCCGCTGTGCGGTGTGCCGGGGGCGGAGCCGTCAGCAAGCGATGGCGGTTGTCAGCCGACCAGTTGCTCGTACGCCGACAGCGTCAGGAAGTCCTCGTAGTTCTCGTCGAGCGCCACCTTCAGCAGCAGGTCGTGCGCCTGCTGCCAGTTGCCCGACGCGAAGGCCTCCTCGCCCAGTTCGGCGCGGATCGCGGTCAGCTCCTCGGCGGCGACCTTGCGGGCCAGCTCCGGCGTGGCCCGCACCGTCTCTCCGTCGTGCTCGAATTCGACGCCCGCGTTGATCCACTGCCAGATCTGGGAGCGGGAGATCTCCGCGGTGGCCGCGTCCTCCATCAGGTTGAAGATCGCGACCGCGCCCATGCCGCGCAGCCACGCCTCGATGTAGCGGATGCCGACCTGGACGGCGTTGAGCAGGCCCTCGTATGTCGGCTTGGCGTGCAGCGAGTCGATGGCGATCAGGTCGCCGGCCGCCACCGAGACGTCCTCGCGCAGACGGTCCTTCTGGTTGGGCCTGGAGCCCAGCACCGCGTCGAAGGAGGCCATCGCGATCGGCACCAGGTCCGGGTGGGCGACCCAGGAGCCGTCGAAGCCGTCGCCCGCCTCGCGGTCCTTGTCGGCCCTGACCTTCTCGAAGGCGACCTTGTTGACCTCGGCGTCGCGCCGGGACGGGATGAACGCCGCCATGCCGCCGATGGCGTGGGCGCCGCGCTTGTGGCACGTACGGACGAGGAGCTCGGTGTACGCGCGCATGAACGGGGCGGTCATCGTCACCGCGTTGCGGTCCGGGAGCACGAACTTCTCGCCGCCGTCACGGAAGTTCTTGACGATCGAGAAGAGGTAGTCCCAGCGGCCCGCGTTGAGGCCGGCCGCGTGGTCGCGGAGCTCGTAGAGGATCTCCTCCATCTCGTACGCCGCGGTGATCGTCTCGATCAGGACGGTCGCGCGGACGGTGCCCTGCGGGATGCCGACGTAGTCCTGGGCAAAGACGAAGATGTCGTTCCAGAGGCGGGCCTCCAGGTGCGACTCCGTCTTCGGGAGGTAGAAGTACGGGCCCTTGCCGAGGTCGATCAGGCGCTTGGCGTTGTGGAAGAAGTACAGGCCGAAGTCGACCAGGGCGCCCGGGACGGGGCGGCCGTCCAACTGGAGGTGGCGCTCGTCGAGGTGCCAGCCGCGCGGGCGCACCACGGCGGTCGCGAGCTCCTCGTTCGGCCTCAGGGCGTACGACTTCCCGGACTTCGGGTCGGTGAAGTCGATCTTCCGCTCGTAGGCGTCGATCAGATTGAGCTGGCCGAGGACGACGTTCTCCCAGGTGGGAGCTGACGCGTCCTCAAAGTCTGCGAGCCAGACCTTCGCACCGGAGTTCAGCGCGTTGATGGTCATCTTGCGGTCGGTCGGACCGGTGATCTCCACCCGGCGGTCGTTGAGGGCCGCGGGGGCCGGGGCGACCTTCCAGGAGTCGTCCGCGCGGATCGCGGCGGTCTCCGGGAGGAAGTCCAGGGAGGAGGTACGGGCGATCTCGGCGCGGCGCTCGGAGCGACGGGCGAGAAGCTCGTCGCGCCGCGGCGTGAACCGCTGGTGCAGCTCGGCCACGAAGGCGAGGGCCGCGTGGTTGAGGACCTCTTCCTGCCGGGGCAGGGGCTCGGCTTCGACGATGGCCAGCGGAGACGGCGCTGGTGCGGACATGAACTGTCACTTCCTTCAGCGGACGGTGCCTGGCGGCCGCCGGGCGTACAGATACGGCACTCGGTGCCGCAAGAGCCGAGGTACGGTCGCCGGCGCTGTCTGTGGGTCGGGCACTTCTGACCTGTGGATACTAGTTTCCTCATGGTGGAAGTTCAATGGTTTGTTGATGTCGAGATTCTCTGAGTCAACAGATCATGGCTCTGGGTGCCACGTCATTCACTCAAGGTGCGCCAGATCCTGTTCCGTGTCGATGTCGTACACCTCGGCTATGTCGCCGCACTCGACGAGTGCGAGCGAGGCCTCGTGCTCCTTGAGATAGGCGCGCGCCCCGCGGTCGCCGACCGCGCTCGCCGCGATGTCCTTCCAGCGGTGCGCCCCGAAGAGAACCGGATGGCCGCGCTCTCCTTCGTACGCGGCGGCCGCGAGCGAATCCCGGGAGCGGTACGCGGACCGGACGCGGGCCACCGCCGCGGCGCCGATCCCCGGCTGGTCCACCAGCAAGACGAGAGCGGCGTCCGCCGCCGTGGCGGCCAGGGCCAGGGACTCCAGGCCCGCGCGCAGCGAGGAGCCCATGCCCTCCTCCCAGCCGGCGTTGTCGACCAGTACGCAGCCGGAGAGGTCCCCCTCCTTCCGTACGCGATCGGCCGCCGCGCCCACCACCACGTACACGGGTCCGCAGCCGCCCTCGCGCAGCACGCGTACCGCGTGCTCGACCAGCGGCCGGCCCCGGTGCTCGAGCAGCGCCTTCGGGCGGCCGCCGAGCCGCCGCCCGCCGCCCGCCGCGAGCAGCAGTCCGGCGACGATCGGTTCCTTCGGTGGTTGTGCCATAAGGACTCCCTACCTCATATGCGGTCGAAGTGCCGAGCCGGTGGTGTCCGCCGGCAAGGCTTGCAACCGCCCGGATCGGGGCGGGCCGTCGACGTGACCGTCCGGCGCGACGCCCTGGACGTCGTACAGCCCTCGTCCTGATTCCGTCCGCGGAGTGGCGCGCATCGCATCGGATGGCGTAACTTGCCCGCGACCCTGGGCGGCTGACCAACGACCGACGGGTCATCGAGCCGGCACAAAGGTGTGCGAGGGGGAGAGCTTTGTTGCGGAGCGTGGGGCAGACGCGGGTGACAGGGAGCGGCGAGGATCCGAGGGCGGTGGAGCTGCGCGCTGCCGTCTCCAGACTCCGCCGCGAACTCGCCGGTCACCCGGCGGAGTTCCCGGACCGGGGCATCGCCGAGGACGAACTGGCCGTGCTGGCGGCGATGGTGGCCGCCGACGACCCCGAAATCGCGCGGATGCGCCGCTCGCTGCTGCTGATCGCGGGCGCGATCGGCTCGGTGAGCGCGCTCGCGCCCGCGCTGATGGTGCTGCGAAACGCGGTGGACCTGTTCGGCGAGGTCCCGCCGCAGCGGCGGGTTTGACGGCCGGGTACGGGCCGGCCGGCAGACGCGCGCTGGCGGGCGTCGCCGGCGAGCTATGTCGACGCCCGGCCCGCCGCGGGGCGCCGGCGCCTTCTCCTCAGCCCTGCGCGGACGTGTTCGCCAGCGCCGCCGAGAGGTCCTGGGCGACCTCCTGGAGGATCGGGACGATCTTCCCGGTGGCCGCCTCGGTGACCCGGCCCGCTGGTCCCGAGATCGAAACAGCCGCCGCCGTGGGGGAGTTGGGCACCGATACGGCGAGGCAGCGGACCCCGATCTCCTGCTCGTTGTCGTCCACCGCGTAGCCGGTACGCCGCACCTGTTCGAGCGCGTCGAGGAAGCCCTCGGGTGTCGTGATCGTCTTCTCCGTGGCGGCGGGCATGCCGGTCCTGGCGAGCAGCGCGCGCACCTCCTCCGGCGGGGTGTGTGCGAGCAGAGCCTTGCCCACGCCTGTGGAGTGCGGCAGCACTCGTCTGCCGACCTCGGTGAACATCCGCATGGAGTGCTTGGACGGCACCTGCGCGACGTACACGATCTCGTCGCCGTCGAGCAGCGCCATGTTCGCCGTCTCGCCGGTCTCCTCGACCAGGCGGGCGAGGTAGGGCCGGGCCCAGGTGCCGAGCAGCCGGGCCGCGGACTCGCCGAGGCGGATCAGCCGGGGGCCGAGCGCGTAGCGGCGATTGGGCTGCTGGCGTACGTAACCGCAGGCCACCAGCGTGCGCATCAGCCGGTGGATCGTGGGCAGCGGCAGGCCGCTGCTGGCGGAGAGCTCGCTCAGCCCGACCTCGCCACCGGCGTCGGCCATTCGTTCGAGCAGATCGAAGGCGCGCTCCAGGGACTGCACGCCACCGCTGGGAGCGGTCTTGGCGGCGTCGGTGGTGCTGGCGTTGGACGTCGGCACGTGGGCGGTCCTTTCGAGCAGGCAGGCAAGTCAACAGCCTACCGGGCGGCTGCGGTCGGCACATCGCTCTCGCTGGGCGTCTTTGCCGGTCAGGAGGCGTTTATCCGTATGTTGGCGGTCACCTGCGACGACCTCTCGACGGTTTCCCTGTTCAAAGCTACCTTCTGCCTCGCGAAATTCCAGTTTCACTTCGTGGAAAGTGCCCAGCATACCCATCGGAGGTGGCCACGCGGGAAGGGTCTTGACGGGCCGGACTCCGGAGTGAAGACTTCTTCAACAGTTCGTTGAATTTTGCTGTGTGAATCCGCGTGCGGAACGGAAGCGAGGGGCACGGGTGTCCGATGTGGACATGTACCTGGTACTTCGCTCGACGCGCGTGATCACCCCGGAGGGGACGCGCGCCGCATCCGTCGCCGTCGCTGCCGGGAAGATCACGGCGGTGCTGTCGTACGACGCCGAGGTGCCGGCCGGAGCCCGGCTCGAGGACTTCGGGGACGATGTCGTACTCCCCGGCCTCGTCGACACCCATGTCCATGTGAACGATCCCGGCCGCACCGAGTGGGAGGGCTTTTGGACCGCCACCCGCGCGGCCGCGGCCGGGGGCATCACCACCCTGCTCGACATGCCCCTCAACTCCCTCCCGCCGACCACCACGGTCGACAACCTCCGCACCAAGCAGGACGTGGCGCGGCCCAAGGCACACGTCGACACCGGCTTCTGGGGCGGCGCGATCCCGTCCAATACGAAGGACCTGCGGCCGCTGTACGACGCCGGAGTCTTCGGCTTCAAGTGCTTCCTCTCGCCGTCCGGCGTCGAGGAGTTCCCCGAGCTCGACCAGGACCAACTCGCCCGGTCGATGGCCGAGATCGCCGGCTTCGGCGGACTGTTGATCGTGCACGCCGAGGACCCGCGCCACCTGGCCGCGGCGCCCCAGGAGTCAGGACCGAAGTACGCCGACTTCCTCGCGTCCCGGCCGCGCGAGGCCGAGAACACCGCGATCGAGGGCCTGATCGCGCACGCCGGGCGCCTGGGCGCCCGTGTGCACGTACTGCATCTGTCCTCCTGTGACGCGCTGCCGCTGATCGCGGCCGCCAAGCGCGAAGGCGTCAAGATCACTGTCGAGTCCTGTCCACACTTCCTCACCCTCACGGCCGAGGAAGTCCCGGACGGGGCAACGGAGTTCAAGTGCTGCCCGCCGATCCGCGAGGCCGAGAACCAGGACGCCCTCTGGGAAGGCCTCGCCGACGGCACCATCGACTGCATCGTCTCCGACCACTCGCCCTGCACCACCGATCTGAAAACCCCCGACTTCGCCTCCGCCTGGGGCGGCATCTCCTCCCTCCAGCTGGGCCTGCCCGCGATCTGGACCGAGGCCCGCAAGCGCGGCCGCACCCTCGAAGACGTCGTCCGCTGGATGTCCGCGGCGCCCGCGCAGCTCGCCGGACTGGACCAGAAGGGCGTCATCGAAGCCGGACGCGACGCCGACTTCGCGGTCCTCGCGCCCGACGAGACCTTCACCGTCGACCCGGCCGAACTCCACCACCGCAATCAGGTGACGGCATACGCGGGCAAGACCCTGCACGGAGTCGTCAGGTCGACGTGGCTGCGCGGCGAACGCATCGTGGAGAACGGCACCCTGGCCGAGCCGACCGGCCGGCTGCTCGAAAGGAACAACTGATCGTGTCCATTCCTTCCTTCACCGGTGACGCCGGCCCGTTCGGCGGCGGCGACCCGTACGCCGACTACCGCACGGCCGACTTTTCGTTCGTCCACTACACCGACCTCGCCGACCGGCGGCTCGGCGCGGGCGTCATCGCAGCCAACGACGAGTTCTTCGCCGAGCGCGAGAACATGCTGAAGCCCGGGGCCGCGGAGTTCGACCCGGAGCACTTCGGCCACAAGGGCAAAATCATGGACGGCTGGGAGACCCGCCGCCGCCGCGGTGTGAGCGCCGCGCAGCCGCACCCGACCGAGGACGACCACGACTGGGCGCTCGTACGGCTCGGGGCGCCCGGTGTCGTACGCGGCATCGTCATCGACACCGCCCACTTCCGCGGCAACTATCCGCAGGCGGTGTCGGTCGAGGGGGCCTCGGTGGCCGGGTCCCCGTCGCCCGAGGACCTGCTCGGCGACGACGTGAAGTGGACGACGCTCGTCCCCCGTACGGCCATCGGCGGCCATGCGGCGAACGGCTTCGCGGTCGACGTCGAGCAGCGCTTCACGCATCTGCGCGTCAACCAGCACCCCGACGGCGGCATCGCCCGCCTGCGGGTCCACGGCGAGGTCGCGCCCGACCCGGCGTGGCTCGGTGCGCTCGGTACTTTTGATGTTGTCGCGCTGGAGAACGGCGGCCAGGTCGAGGACGCCTCCGACCGCTTCTACTCCCCGGCCACCAACACCATCCAGCCGGGCCGCTCCCGCAAGATGGACGACGGCTGGGAGACCCGCCGGCGCCGGGACAAGGGCAACGACTGGATCCGCTACCAGCTGGTTCAGCAGTCCGAGATCCGCGCGGTGGAGATCGACACGGCGTATCTGAAGGGCAACAGCGCGGGCTGGGCGGCGGTTTCGCTCCGCGACGGTGAGAAGGGGGAGTGGGCGGAGGTCCTGCCGCGCACGCGTCTCCAGCCGGACACGAATCACCGCTTTGTGCTGGAGGCTCCGGCGGTGGGGACGCACGTGCGGGTGGACATCTATCCGGATGGCGGCATTTCGCGGCTGCGGCTCTTCGGTTCGCTGACGGGGGAGGGCGCGAGCCGCTTGGCGGCCCGCCACCAGGAGCTGGGCGGCTGACCCGGGGGGGCTTTCCCCCCCACCCGGCCCCTTCCCTGAACTGGGGCTCCGCCCCAGACCCCGCGCCTCGAACTGCCCCAGACTTCGTCCGGGGGGACCCCCACGGGGCTGAAATTCAGCCCGTCCGGCGATTGAGGACAACGCCCGAAGGGCGCAGCGGGGTCTGGGGCGGAGCCCCCAGTTCGGGAAGGACGCGGCCCCGCCTCCTCGGGTCCGGCGGCAAACGGACGTTGAATCCGCGTGTGACCCTTCAGCAAGAGATCGTCGGCACCGCCATGCAGATGGCGGTCGTCTCCCTGCAACCCGCCCAGACCGTGTACTGCGAGGCCGGGAAGTTTCTGTTCAAGACCTCCAACGTGAAGATGGAGACCCGGCTGGGCGGCTCCGGCGGCAACGGCGGTTCAACCGGCTCCAGCGGCTCCAGCAGCGTGGGCGGCCTGCTGCGTCAGGTCATGGGCACCGCCATCCAGGTCGGCCAGCGTGCCCTCGCCGGTGAGTCCCTCGCGTTCCAGCACTTCACCTCCACCGGCGGCGAAGGCACCGTCGGCTTCGCGGGTGTGCTCCCCGGTGAGATGCGCGCCATTGAACTCGACGGAACGCGCGCCTGGTTCGCAGAGAAGGACGCCTTCGTCGCCGCCGAGTCCACCGTCGCCTTCGGCATCGCCTTCCAGGGCGGCAAGGCAGGACTCAGCGGCGGCGAGGGCTTCATCCTGGAGAAGTTCACCGGCCGCGGCACGGTGATCATCTGCGGCGCGGGCAACTTCATCGACCTGAACCCCGCCGACTTCGGCGGCCGCGTCGAGGTCGACACCGGCTGCATCGTCGCCTTCGAGGAGGGCATCCGGTACGGAGTCCAGCGCATCGGCGGACTCGACCGCCAGGGCCTCATGAACGCTGTCTTCGGCGGCGAGGGCCTGTCGCTGGCCACCCTGGAGGGCAACGGCCGGGTGATCCTGCAGTCCCTGACCATCGAGGGCCTCGCCAACGCGCTCAGAAAGGCCCAGGGCGGCGACAAGCAGGGCCCGGCCGGCGGGCTCTTCTCCACCCACGCGGGCTAACCGCCCGCTGCCCGGCCGACCGATGAATTCCCGGCGCGGGCCCGGTCTTAGCTGAGGACCGCAATACCGGACCCGATACCGGACCCGATACCGGACCCGATACCGCACCCGATACCGCACCCCGATACCGCACTCCCGAAAGCAGGCACCTGCCATGGCGCAGCTCTCGATCACCAGTTTTGTCACGCTCGACGGCGTGATGCAGGCCCCCGGCGGTCCGAACGAGGACCCCAGCGACGGCTTCGACCTGGGCGGCTGGTCCGTACCGTACGGAGACGAGGACTTCGGCCGGTTCATGACCGAGGTCTTCGACCGGGCCGGCGCCTTCCTGCTCGGCCGCCGTACGTACGAGATCTTCGCCGGCTACTGGCCCAAGGTGACCGACCCCGCCGACCCGATCGCGTCGCGGCTCAACACCCTGCCGAAGTACGTCGCGTCGACCACGCTCGACAAGGCCGACTGGGAGGGCAGCACCGTCATCGGCGGTGACCTGGTCAAGGAGGTCGCCGCGATCAAGGAGCGCACGGACGGGGAGCTGCAGATCCACGGCAGCGGCCGCCTCGCCCAGTCCCTTATGCAGCACGACCTGATCGACACGCTCAACCTGCTCGTCTTCCCTGTCGTGCTGGGCAAGGGCCGTCGTCTCTTCGTGGACGGCGCGGTTCCCACCGCGTTCCGGCATGCCGCATCGCGCACCACGGGCACCGGCGTGGCCATCCACACGTACGAGCTGGAGGGCCGCCCCGCGTACGGCACGTACGAGCTCGACGAAAGCGTGTAGCACTCACGCGTCTGCCCCGGGTAGATGTGGGCGGTACGCCGTACCTCGCCGTCCCGCGTCAGCCTGCTGCTCGGCACCGAACCGCTGTGGGCGACCGCGGCCGGCATCGCCATCGGGGGCGAACACCTGGGCGCGCTCGGCCTGGTGGGGGCGGCACTGGTCCTGGCGGGCACCACCTGGGGCCGTCGCGCTGCCGACGGGACGGCATGCTAGGTTCCGCCGCCATGCGATCACTGACGTACGACATACAGTTCCGCGAGCGTGCCAAGCGGGCCCAGAGCTGGGGCTTCGGGCTGTTCTCGGTCGCCGCGCTGCTGTGGGTGTGGTTCGGTGTTCTGCTACTCACGCCGTACGACGTGGGGTACAAGTCTGGCTGCGAGGCGCGGCTTTTCACGGACCGCTCGACTGCCAACGAGGGGGCGTTCAGCGGCAGCAACACGTGCACGGCTGAGCGGGACTGGCCCGAACTCCTCGGCGTCCTCGGCCTGTCCGTGCCGGTCTCCGTCGTCGGTGCCGTGCTCTACACGAGCGGCAGCGTCAGCAACCGTATGAGCGAGCACGCCGCGGAGATCGCCCGGCTGGGCGAGGCCGACCGGAAGTGACCCAGAGCTCGCGCACCGCAGCCGTCGGGCACACGCTGGGGGAGAGGGAGTTTCCCCGGGGGCCGGCAGACGGTGACGGAGGAGGGCAGCCATGACGGCGACGACGCGGAACGACACCGCGATCCGTCCCGTTACCCTGCCCCGGACAGCTTCGACATCCACCGGGACGCCCGGGGCCACCTCGCCTTCGGGCACGGCATCCACTTCTGTCTGGGCGCGCCGCTCGCCCGCATGGAGGCGAGGATCGCGGTCCGCACACTCCTGGAACGCTGCCCGGACCTCGCACTCGACGCGTCCGAGGGCCCGCTCGACTGGCTGCCAGGGCTGCTGATGCGTGGCGTACGCCATCTTCCTGTGAGCTGGTAGCCCCGACCGCGCCCCCCTGCCCCCCTCACCGATCCGGCGGGTTCTCCGTCCAGTACGTCCGCCCGGCGACCGGCCGGACCCGCATCGCCCGGGCAGCCGTCGTGCACACCGGGCGCCGGCAGGCCGTCGTACGGTGCGATCTCTTCGCCGTGAACGCCGACGGCTACGAGACGCTCTGCGCCGTCGCGCAGGGGACCGAACTGTCCGCGCAACAGTCCTGAGAACGCCCCGGGAGTCAGTCAGCCGGGATCTCAGCCAGCCGGACCGGCCTGTGCTCCCGCCGGGACAGCTCGCACGCCTCCGCGATCCGCAGGGCAGTCAACGCCTCGCGGCCGTCACAGGGATTCTCGGCCTCGCCGCGTACGACCCGGACGAACGTGTCCAGCTCCGCCTCGTACGCCGGGGCGAACCGCTCCAGGAAGCCCGGCCACGGCTTGTCGGCCGGGGGCGGGCCCTGGGGCTCGGTGGAGCCGATCGGGGTGCGGTCGTCGAGACCGACCGCGACCTGGTCGAGTTCGCCGGCCAGCTCCATCCGTACGTCATAACCCGCGCCGTTGCACCGGGTGGCCGTCGCCGTGGCCAGCGTGCCGTCGTCCAGCGTGAGCAGCGCGGCCGCCGTGTCGACGTCGCCCGCGTCGCGGAACATTGCCGGGCCCGCGTCCGAGCCGGTCGCGTACACCTCGACCACCTCGCGCCCGGTTACCCAGCGCAGGATGTCGAAGTCATGGACCAGGCAGTCCCGGTACAGGCCCCCGGAGAGCGGCAGATACGCGGCGGGCGGCGGGGCCGGGTCGGAGGTGATGGCCCGTACGGTGTGCAGCCGGCCGAGCGCACCCGACCGTACGATCTCGCGGGCCTTCGTGTACCCCGCGTCGAAGCGGCGCATGAAGCCCAGCTGGAGCAGGGTGCCCGCCGACTCGACCTCGTGCAGGGCGGTGAGCGTGCCCGGCAGGTCGAGGGCGATCGGCTTCTCGCAGAAGGTGGGGAGACCGGCGCGGGCGGCGCGGGCGATGAGGTCGGCGTGGGCGGCGGTGGCGGAGGCGATCACCACGGCGTCCACGCCCCAGGCGAAGATCTCGTCCGCGCTGGGCGCGGCCGTGGACCCGGTGCGCTCGGCGACCTCGGCCGCCCGAGCCGGGTCGGCGTCCGCCACGACCAGCGAACCCACCTCCCGGTGGCGGCTGAGCACGCCCGCGTGAAAGGTGCCGATACGTCCCGTTCCGATGAGTCCGATGCGCATGGCCCAAAGGTGGCGGGGGGCCGCCGCCCTGTCAAGACTTTGTCCTGACAACCGAACTTCACGACTTCCCGTCAACATTCCATGCGACTACGCTCGCTCCGTGCCCAAGCAGCCCAGACACGTGACGGACCCGTCTCTGTCTCTCCAGCTGAGCGTGGACCGCACCAGTCCGGTCCCGCTCTACTTCCAGCTGTCGCAACAGCTGGAAGCGGCCATCGAGAGAGGGACCCTCACCCCCGGCAGCCTGCTCGGCAACGAGATAGAGCTGGCGGGCAGGCTCGGCCTGTCCCGCCCGACCGTCCGCCAGGCCATCCAGTCCCTCGTCGACAAGGGCCTGCTGGTCCGCCGCCGGGGCGTCGGCACCCAGGTCGTGCACAGCCAGGTCAAGCGCCCGCTGGAGCTCAGCAGCCTGTACGACGACCTCGAGGCGGCCGGCCAGCGACCGGCCACCATCGTGCTGCGCAACGCCATCGAGCCTGCCGGCGCGGAGGTCGCGGCCGCACTCGGGGTGGCGGAGGGCAGCGACGTCCAGCTCGTCGAGCGGCTGCGGTACGCCCACGGCGAGCCGATGGCCAGGCTGCGCAACCATCTGCCCGCGGGCCTCTTCGACTGCGACACCGAACGTCTGGAGGCTACCGGCCTGTACCGCATGATGCGAGCCGCGGGGATCACCCTGCACAGCGCCCGCCAGTCGGTAGGGGCGCGGGCCGCCACCGCCCTGGAGGCCGAACTGCTCACCGAGGCGACGGGCGCTCCCGTGCTGACGATGGAGCGCACCACCTTCGACGACACCGGCCGCGCGGTCGAGTTCGGCTCGCACATCTACCGCGCCTCGCGCTATGCCTTCGAGTTCCAGCTCCTCGTCCGGCCATGACCGTCGCAGGGCCGCGCAAGGTCACGTAAGAATGTCCTTTGCGTAAGAATGTTCGGACAAAATCTTGACGGGATTGCGCGGCCGCCGTAAAAACTCTCCCAGCCGCAACGGGGCGGCCGGGAGAGAAGGCGGATCCACCATGCGTACCACCCGCACGGCAACAGCCCTGCTCGCCGCATGTGCTCTGGTCGTCGTCGCCGGATGCAGCAGTTCCGGCGGCAAGGAGGCGAAGGACAGCCCCTCCAAAGGCGGCGCCGGCGAGCCCGCCACCACCCAACGGCTGAAGATCGCGATGGTGACGCACTCCGGCGAGGGCGACACCTTCTGGGACATCGTCCAGAGCGGCGCCAAGGTCGCGGCCCGCAAGGACAACGTCGAGTTCCTCTACGCCGCCAACAAGGAGGGCAAGGAACAGGCGCAGCTCGTCCAGACCTACATCGACCAGAAGGTCAACGGCATCGTCGTCACTCTCGCCAAGCCGGAAGCTGTCAAGGACGTCGTCAAGAAGGCGGTCGCGGCCGGTATACCCGTCGTCACGATCAACTCCGGCGCCGAGTTCTCCAAGGAGGTCGGCGCACTCAGCCACATCGGCCAGGACGAGACCGTGGCCGGCGAGGCGGTCGGCGAGGAGCTCAACAAGCGCGGCAAGAAGAAGGCCATCTGCGTCATCCACGAGCAGGGCAACGTCTCGCTCGAAGCCCGCTGCGCCGGCGTGAAGAAGACCTTCAAGGGCACCGTCGAGAACCTCAACGTCGAGGGCACCAACATGCCCGCCTCCACCTCCTCCATCGAGGCGAAGCTGCAGAGCGCCAAGGACATCGACGCCGTCGTCACGCTCGGCGCACCCTTCGCAGCCGCCTCCGTCAAGGCCAAGGAGGGCGCGGGCTCCAGCGCCGAGGTCAACACCTTCGACCTCAACGCCGAGGTGGTCAAGCAGCTCAAGGCCGGCGAGATCGGCTTCGCCGTGGACCAACAGCCCTACCTCCAGGGCTACCTCGCCATCGACGAACTCTGGCTCAACAAGATCAACGGCAATGTGATCGGCGGCGGCAAGCCGATCCTCACCGGCCCGGCCCTCGTCACCGAGAAGGACGTGCCCGCGCTGGAGAAGCTCACCGCCGACGGCACCCGATGACGTACCAGGCCTACCCGCTGCATACCCGCCGACCTGCTGTGACACATACTTGGGCGGCCGGGGCGAGTCGTCACGACTCCCGGCCGCACCGAGAAGTACAGCGAGTACGTCAGGAAGGGCACGGCGTCGTGGCTAGGGCAAGGACAGGGATACGCGCGCTCGGCGTGGTACTGGCAGCGGTACTCGGAGCCTCCCTCGCGGGATGCAGCAGCACGGGCGGCAAGCGCGCGGAGGACGCCCGCAAGGCCCAGGCCGCGGCCGGCAAGGCAGCCGTCACCACCCCCCGCTGGACCTTCGCCATGGTCACGCACTCGGGCGACGGCGACACCTTCTGGGACATCGTCCAGAACGGCGCCGAGCAGGCCGCGGTCAAGGACAACATCAACTTCCTGTACTCCCACAGTGACGAGGGCCAGCAGCAGGCCCAGCTCGTCCAGGCGGCCATCGACAAGAAGGTCAACGGCCTGATCGTTACGCTCGCCAAGCCCGAAACGATGAAGGACGTCATCGCCAAGGCGGAGAAGGCCGGCATCCCGGTGATTACCGTCAACTCGGGCTCCGAGCAGTCCAAGGCGTACGGCGCGCTCACCCACATTGGCCAGGACGAGACGATCGCCGGCGAGGCCGTCGGCGACGAGCTCGACAAGCGGGGCAGGAAGAAGGCCCTGTGCGTGCTGCACGAGCAGGGCAACGTCGGCCATGAGCAGCGCTGCGCCGGCGCGAAGAAGACGTTCGGCGGGGAGCTGCAGAACCTGTACGTCGACGGCACCAACATGCCCGACGTACAGGCGTCCATCGAGGCGAAGCTTCAGTCGGACCCCTCCATCGACTCCGTCGTCACGCTCGGCGCGCCGTTTGCGGACGCCGCCGTGCAGGCGAAGAAGACCGCGGAGAGCAAGGCCGAGGTGGACACCTTCGACCTGAACGCCAAGGTCGCCGCCGGTCTGAAGGCCGGGACGCTCGGCTTCGCCGTGGACCAGCAGCCGTACCTCCAGGGGTATCAGGCCGTGGACCTGCTCTGGCTCTACAAGTACAACGCCGATGTGCTCGGCGGCGGGCGGCCGGTCCTCACCGGACCGCAGATCATCACCAGGACGGACGCCGCCGCGCTGGAGGGATATACGGAGAGGGGGACCCGATGAGTGCGACCGCACCGCCTGCCGGCACCCGGCAGCCCGACAGAAGCGACGAACGGCTGCTGCGCACCTCGCCATTGCGCAAGCTGATGGGCAGGCCCGAGCTGGGCTCGGTCGTCGGCGCCGCCGCGGTCTTCATCTTCTTCTCGATCGTGGCGGACTCGTTCCTGCGGGCGTCCAGCCTCTCCACCGTCCTGTACGCGGCGTCGACCCTCGGCATCATGGCCGTGCCGGTCGCGCTGCTGATGATCGGCGGCGAGTTCGACCTCTCGGCCGGCGTCCTGGTGACCAGCTCCGCGCTGATCTCCGCGATGTTCAGCTACCAGATGACGGCGAACGTCTGGGCCGGCGTCTTCGTCTCGCTGCTGGTGACGCTCGCGGTCGGGGTCTTCAACGGCTTCATGCTGACCCGTACGAAACTTCCCAGCTTCATCATCACGCTCGGTACGTTTCTGATGCTGACCGGCCTCAACCTAGGCTTCACCAAGCTGATCAGCGGCACGGTCTCGACCAGGTCCATCGGCGACATGGAGGGCTTCGCCTCGGCGAAGAAGCTCTTCGCCTCCCAGCTCACCCTCGGCGACGTCACGCTGAAGGTGACCATCCTGTGGTGGTTCGGCCTGGTCGCGCTGGCCACCTGGATCCTGCTGCGCACCCGCTTCGGCAACTGGATCTTCGCGGTCGGCGGCGGCGCCGACGCGGCCCGCGCGGTCGGCGTCCCGGTCAACAAGACCAAGATCGGCCTGTATATGGGCGTCGCGTTCGCCGCCTGGGTCTCCGGCCAGCATCTGCTGTTCTCGTTCGACGTGGTGCAGTCCGGCGAGGGCGTCGGCAATGAGCTGACGTACATCATCGCGGCCGTCATCGGCGGCTGTCTGATCACCGGCGGCTACGGCTCCGCGATCGGCTCGGCGGTCGGTGCGTTCATCTTCGGCATGACCAGCAAGGGCATCGTGTACGCGGAGTGGAACCCGGACTGGTTCAAGTACTTCCTCGGAGCGATGCTCCTTCTGGCCACCCTGCTCAACGCATGGGTCCGCAAGCGTGCGGAGGCAAGCAAATGACGGCCCTCGTCGAGCTGGACAACGTAGTGAAGTACTACGGCAACATCCGTGCCCTTCAAGGCGTCTCACTCGAGGTCCACGCCGGGCAGATCTCCTGTGTCCTCGGCGACAACGGCGCGGGCAAGTCCACTCTGATCAAGATCATTGCGGGCCTGCACCGGCACGACGCGGGCACGTTCCTCATCGAGGGCGAGCAGACGAGCCTCGCCAACCCGCGCGAGGCGCTGGACCGCGGTATCGCCACGGTCTACCAGGACCTCGCCGTCGTACCGCTGATGCCGGTCTGGCGGAACTTCTTCCTCGGTTCCGAGCCGACGAAGGGTGTCGGCCCCTTCAAGCGTCTCGATGTCGAGCTGATGCGCGAGACCACCCGGTCCGAACTGCTGCGCATGGGCATCGACCTGCGCGATGTCGACCAGCCCATCGGGACGCTGTCGGGCGGTGAGCGCCAGTGCGTGGCGATCGCCCGGGCCGTCTACTTCGGCGCGAAGGTCCTGGTGCTGGACGAGCCGACGGCCGCGCTCGGGGTGAAGCAGTCGGGTGTGGTGCTGAAGTATGTGGCGGCGGCACGCGACGCGGGACTGGGCGTGGTGCTGATCACCCACAACCCGCACCACGCGTATCTGGTCGGCGACCGCTTCGTCCTGCTGAAGCGCGGCACCATGTCGGGCAGCCACACCAAGGACTCGGTCACCCTGGACGAGCTCACCCGCCAGATGGCGGGCGGCAGCGAGCTGGAGGACCTGCGCCACGAGCTGGAGCGGGCGCCGGTGCCGACGCGTCTGGGCGGTCATCCGGTGAAGGACGAGCCGCCCGCGGTCTAGTGCCTGCGGCGGGCCTGTTCCCCACTCCTCCCCCTACGCCCTGGCGGGCGTGGGGGGACCCCCACTTCCCGAACCGGGGCTCCGCCACTTCCCGAACCGGGGCTCCGCCCCAGACCCCGCGCCTCAATCGCCGGCGGGGCTCCATTGGACCCCCAACGGGCGTCCGGGGGGTCCGGGGCGCAGCCCCCGGTTCGGGTGGGATCCGCACCCCACCCCGCCGGGTGGCAGAATCGGGCCCGGTGGGTGCCGCCCACCCCGGGCCGTGACACCACCCGGCCTCCGAGAACCCGCAGGGACATGAGCACCTACCGCGACTTCGCGCACCGCGGCTCCGCACGCGCCACCGTCCTGAAGACCGTCGGCACTCGCGAGCGGCGCTCGCACCTGAGCGCGCCCCGCGTCCCCACCGTCGGCATCGACATCGGCGGTACGAAGGTGATGGCGGGCGTCGTCGACGCCGACGGGGTCATCCTGGAGAAGATCCGCACCGAGACGCCTGACAAGTCCAAGAGCCCGAAGGTCGTCGAGGACACCATCTGCGAGCTCGTCCTGGACCTGTCCGACCGGCACGATGTACACGCCGTGGGCATCGGCGCGGCGGGCTGGGTCGACGCCGACCGCTCCAAGGTCCTCTTCGCCCCCCACCTCGCGTGGCGCAACGAGCCCCTGCGCGACGCCCTGTCGGCCCGGCTCGCCGTCCCCGTGCTGGTCGACAACGACGCCAACAGCGCCGCCTGGGCGGAGTGGCGCTTCGGCGCGGGCCGCGGCGAGGACCACCTCGTCATGATCACCCTCGGCACCGGCATCGGCGGCGCGATCCTCGAGGACGGCCAGGTCAAGCGCGGCAAGTACGGAGTCGCCGGCGAATTCGGCCATATGCAGGTCGTGCCCGGCGGCCACCGCTGCCCCTGCGGCAATCGCGGCTGCTGGGAGCAGTACAGCTCGGGCAATGCCCTCGTACGGGAGGCCCGCGAGCTCGCCGCGGCCGACTCCCCGGTCGCGTACAGCCTCATCGACCGGGTCGGCGGCAACGTCGGCGACATCACCGGACCGCTCATCACCGAGCTCGCCCGCGAGGGCGACGCCATGTGCATCGAGCTCTTCCAGGACATCGGCCAGTGGCTCGGCGTCGGCATCGCCAATCTTGCCGCCGCCCTCGACCCCTCCTGCTTCGTCATCGGCGGCGGCGTCAGCGCCGCCGACGACCTGCTCATCGGCCCCGCCCGGGACGCCTTCCGGCGGCATCTGACCGGCCGCGGCTACCGCCCCGAGGCTCGCATCGTCAAGGCCCAGCTCGGCCCCGAGGCAGGTATGGTCGGCGCCGCAGACCTCGCGCGGCTTGTGGCCCGCCGCTTCCGCCGCGCCAACCGGCGCCGGGTGGAGCGTCACGAGCGGTACGAGCGCTATGCGCAGGCCATCCGTAACTCCAGCACTGCCCGCCCCACCCAGGAACCGTAGCCATGACCGTGTCCCGCCGGACCATGTCCCCGGACGAGAGCGCCCGTCCCCCCGAGGACCGGCGCCATATGCTCCGTCGCCGTTGGCTGACGGCCGTCATCATCGTGCTGCTCGTCGGCATCCCGGCCGGCTATCTGGTCATCTCCGCCGAGCAGAGCCGCAACAGCGGCCGCGACAAGGAGTCGGAGTCCTCGGCGACCGGCCTGCGCGAAGGCTGGCCGTCGCGGATGAAGCGCCGTGTCTTCGAGGTGCCGATCCCCGCGAAGTCCACCCACGTCGCCTACTACGAGACGAGCAACTGGAAGACCAGCCGGTTGTACGTGCAGTTCCGCACCACCGCCGCCGGGCTCGACGGGTTCCTGAAAGGCGTGGGCACCAGCCGATCCCAGCTCGACGAGGGCGTGGTCACCATCAGCGCGCGCGACGCCGAGACGGTCGGCTGGGACTTCAGTGGGGGAGGCGACTGGGCGGGCACCACGCATGCGCAGAAGGATCCGCGGCCCTCGCAGGACATCACCGTGGACATGACCAACATCTCCCGTCCCAGGGTGTATGTCGTATCAACAGCGACCCCCTGACCCGAGGCCGGACTTCCACTGATTACCGTGGGGCACGTGAGTGAGACGCAGACGCCCCCGAAGACCCTGCAGTACCGGATCGACGGCCCGGACGATGCCTCTGTGCTCATCCTTGGCCCCTCCCTCGGCACCACCTGGCACAGGCCCTTTCCAATGGGACACCGCGGCAATCGCCGACGCCTGCGGGGCCGGGCGGAGACGGCATGAGGCCAGTCGCGCGCCTGCTGGTCACAGCCACTCGTTCAGGACTGCGATCAGCACGCGTTCCGCGCGGGCGCGGCGTATCGCCATGGCGTGCACGGCGACGGCCGCGTCGGTGAGCCGGACCGGGTCGGCGTCCCAGACGGTAAGACAACGGCTCAGTCCGGCGGACACCCATGGGTGCGGCCGTCGTACAGCAGACGCCCAGCCAAGCGATCGATCCCCCAGCCGATTCTCACCCGTGACGAGACGCCATGCATGCCCTGCGTGTCGCCATCGGCGATGCGGAGGAGTAGAAGAACTGCGGACGGCTCCGACGGAGTCCTGGCCGGGGAGTGAGGATGGCTCACCCCTGGCCGTGTTCTGACGCGGCAGCGGCGGGCGGTCCGGACACTGATACCTGGGCGGGGCGCAGGAGCTGCTCGCCGACGCGGTAGCCGCGGCGCAGCACCGCCGTACAGATGGGCCGGCCGGCACCTTCGGACTGGGTGTAGGTGAGCGCTTGGTGGGCCTGGGGGTCGAATGGCTCGCCCGGTTCACCGACGGGCTGCAGGCCCAGTGCGGCCAGGCGGCTTTCGAGTACGTCGGCGACTGCCGTCAGAGCGCCGGTGACCTCGCCGTGTTCCCGTGCCTGTTCGACGGCGTCCAAGACCGGCAGCAGGCGGGCGAGCACGTTGGCCACGGCGATCTGACGTACCGCCAGGCGGTCGCGGTGGACCCGCTTGCGGTAGTTGTCGTATTCGGCCTTGAGCCGCTGCAGATCTGCGGTCAGTTCAGCGATCCGCTCCCGCGACTCCCGCATCTGAGCCGGGGTCGGGGCAGCGCCGGACCCCATTCCGCCCCGTCCGGCCAGGGGACCGTCCCGCTCGCCCGGACGGGGCGTGGCCTTCTCCTTGGAGGAGTCGGGCCGCAGTTGGAGGGTGACCGGGTCGATCCTGCGTCGGTCATGAACCGTCAGCGACGGGCGCTCCCTCCGGTCGCCGGGAGGTGGGTTGTTGGGAACGCTCATCCGGTGCCTCCCTTCGGCTCGTCATCGACAATCTCCGCATCGACGACGTCCTCCCGACCCTGGGCTTCGGCACTGCCGGCGCCGGCCGCTCCCTCGCCACCGCCTTCGCTCTGCGCCTGGGCGTAGATGGCCGTGCCGATCTTCTGCGCGACTGTGGTGACCTTCTCGCTGGCGGAGCGGATGGCGGCGGTGTCCTCACCCTTCAGCTGCTCCTTGAGGTCTGCGACGGCCGTCTCGACCTCGGACTTCACGCCGCCGGCGATCTTGTCCGGGTTGTCGTGCAGCAGTTTCTCGGTCTGGTAGACGAGGCTCTCGGCCTGGTTGCGGGTCTCGGCCGCCTCCTTACGGCGCCGGTCTTCCTCGGCGTGCTGCTCGGCCTCGCGGACCATGCGGTCGATGTTGTCCTTGGGCAGGGCGGAGCCGCCGGTGACGGTCATCCGCTGCTCCTTGCCGGTGCCGAGGTCCTTGGCGGCCACGTGCATGATGCCGTTGGCGTCGATGTCGAAGGTGACCTCGATCTGCGGCACGCCACGGGGGGCCGGCGGCAGGCCGGTCAGCTCGAACATCCCGAGCTTCTTGTTGTACGCCGCGATCTCACGCTCGCCCTGGTAGACCTGGATCTGCACGGACGGCTGGTTGTCCTC